>USSP01000044.1 GCA_900557385.1 uncultured Lachnospiraceae bacterium | reverse complement strand
ATTACAGGAGAAACAGATAATGATACCTCCGGAGGAAGGAACGGTAATGGGAGCGGGAAGAGGACAGGATCAAGTGGTACTTGAAGAGAGTGGATTGGATCATGATGTACTTGGAGGAAGGAGAAGTCCTTCCACCGGTGACAACACATCATTTCTGATCTGGGGAATCTTATTGGGAGGTGCAGTTGTAATAGAAGGAATATGGATTGCAACACGGAAAATAACACCTAAGAATAAGAAGAAATAAAAAGCGGGCTTGGTACTTAAAAATAAGTGCCAAGCCCATTTTATCTTATGGCAGTTATACAGACACCGCGATGGTGATCACCATTGCTACGATACAGCAAAGGATGAAACCAGAGCGAGGTATATCTTCTTTAATAAAATTCACTATTTTATTCATAATTCAATTCTCCTGATTCTAATATTATTTCTGCGTATTACCGGCAAGCATATGGTCGATACCGTCCATTAATTTAATGGACAGCGTGGTTAAAATACCGCAAACAACAGCGGCGCCGCCTAAGCTTGCTACAAAATAGAAAAGAAACGTGCCGAGATTTTTTAAAACTTCTATCATAATGTATGTACCTGCTTTCTTATTTCATTTTCAGTAAGGATTGAGAACCTTTGCAGAGCCGCTGGTTTACAGCGTTTTTTAGGTCCTTTCATCGATTTATTGCACGCAAAATAAACCTGCAGCAGGGCGCAATAAGCACCGGAAAGCTTACAGGCTTCAGAAAGCCGGAATTCAGATGTAGTCGGAGAAGTAAGAACTCATAAGACGATAGTCCAGTTTGCATCGGGCCAATTTTTGGGCGAGAACTGTCGTATTGTAGATGTTAAAGGAACGGTTGATGGATAATTGATGACTGGTTAAAAGTGCGGGGGCAAGAAAAAAACGACCAAAAGAAATGCGAACACCGCTCATCAGACGGGTACTGCCTATGTTTCGCTGGATTTCATTGGAAAGCCGTTCTACTGTAGAAGAATAACAGATAGTACTGAAGCGTTCGGAATAGGAAATCCGACCGGTTCCGTCTACCATATCGGAGGAAGGAGCAGATGCAAGAGCTTGCACAGCAGCCGGTGTGTAGGCAGGATTTAAGCTGGTACCTACACTATTGATGCACAGAATCACACTGATGCAATATAAAAACGTGATGACTTTGCGGGTAATTCTGTTCATGAGACTCTCCTTTCCTGTTTTTCTTACCGGAGATATTCTATCACATCTATTTTATGAAATCCATCCGAATTTTGTGGTATACTGAAAATCATAAAATGCTGTGAAGCGGATAGGAGATAAATAGGATGATACCCAAGGATCCGGTAATGCTTTTAAGTTTTATCAATTTAAAATTGAGAGATTTTTACGGAAGTCTGGAAGAACTGTGTGAGGATTTGGACACCAGCGAGACAGAAATTACAGAGAAGCTGGCAACCATAGATTATCATTATGATAAGGAGAAAAATCAGTTTGTCTGAACAGGTCAAAATATTTCTTTCTCAAGAAAAAAAACAAGAATTATTGTTGAAACCGGGAGAATGCTTACTGCCGGTTTTATTGGATAAACTGGGTCAGACCGGGACAGGCTCTTTTTCTCCCTGTGCCGGAGGGGGCAAATGTGGCAGATGTCGCGTGCGCTTTATGGACAATCCACCGATGCCGACACCTACGGAGCGAGTCATGCTGGAGCCAGAGGAATTACGGCGTGGTGTCCGTCTTGCCTGTTTGACCAGACCGGTCAAAGATTGTACGCTTGACATTACAGCATTGTTAGAGCAGATGGCAAAGACGAGAGATTACGAGATTGCGACACAGTGTACCTTTTCCTTTCCCTCTGCTTTTCGGGAAAAGAAAGCAGACACTTCATCGTACCTGCTGGCAATTGACCTGGGAACTACCACCATTGCCACGGCTTTGTATGAAAGAGAAAGCGGGAGTGTATTGACATACGCAGCTGCGATGAATCCCCAGCGGAAGTTCGGAGCCGATGTAGTAAGCCGTATGCAGGCTGCGCTGGAGGAAGAGGCATATGCGAAAGCCCTGCAGGATTGTGTCTGGGAGCAGGTTGGCAAGCTGGTGGAGGATACCTTGCAGCGGGCGGCTGTTCAGAAAACGGTAAAGGACAGGACTTCTTTGGAAGTACTGCGAAAGCAGGTGAAACTGGTTCTGGCTGGAAATACCACCATGGTTCATTTATTTCTGGGACTTCCGGTGGACACCTTAGCCAAGGCACCATTTACACCGGTGACACTGGCACCTGCACCTATGGAATTTCAAGGGATGTCTATGGAAATTGTTCCGGGGATTTCTGCCTTTGTCGGTGGGGATATCGTGGCGGGAATGTTAGCCTGTGGCATACTGGAAAAGCAGGTAGAGGATACGTTTTTCCTGGATCTGGGAACCAATGCGGAGATGGTATACCGGAGAAAGGATGGGCAGATTGTTGCCACAGCAGCTGCCGCGGGGAGCGCTTTTGAAGGAAGCTCAGTCAAAAGTGTGTATGGAAGCGAAGCGGTTCATGAACTGTCACGGCTTTTACAGACAGGAAGGATTGACAGAAGCGGCACCTATCGAGAGGGAACAGAGACTACACTTTCCCAACAGGAGATCCGGAACTTACAGATGGCAAAGGCGGCTGTGCGTGCCGGAATGGAGATTCTGTGTGAAGGAAGCTGCCCCGGAAAAATTCTTTTAGCAGGTGGCTTTGGAAGAAAGCTTCGGATCGAAGATGGAATTGCCATAGGACTCTTCCCGGAAGAGGCAAGGGGACGGATACTTGCCGTGGGAAACACGGCTCTTTACGGAGCCTGCCTGTATGGATATCTGTCGGAAAAAACACTTTTCCGGGAAAGACTCCGACAGGTGAAGACCTGTAATCTGGCCAGAGAGCCGGAATTTCAGCAGTTATTTTTAAGGTACTGTGATTTTCGGTAAGGTCCATCCATACCCAAACACTCCGTTTTCCGTTCTCCAAATCGGTTTTGTCATTCACGACATATTTTTGTCATTTCATGTCATCTTTCGGTTTTTTTGTCCGAAAGCGTGTATACTGCGTATATGGTCAGACAGCAATTACGACAAGTTTGACAGAAAAGGAGAAAAGAATGATGAAAAAATTTATGGCACTGATGATGAGCATGATGCTGGTATTATCCCTGGCAGCTTGCGGAGGTACGGAAGAGACTGCAAGTGATGCAGCTCCCGTAGAAAGTGTAGCAGAGGATGTTGCAGAATCCGTGGAGGAGGACGCAGCAGTCGAGACCACTGTAGAAGAGGAAATTGCAAGCGAGGAAGAAGCAGATACCGTTTCCAGCTTATGGGATTTAGCCAATGCAGAGACTCCGGATTTAGCAGGAACGACCTGGAGCTTTGTCGGCGGATGCCTCGACGGTGTAGAGATGGAGCAGGAAGAATTGGATTATACCCTGGAGCAGTATGGTGGAAAACTGGATCTGGCATTTGCAGAAGATGGAACCGTACAGATGGTACAGGGTGCCGGTGCCTGGGATGGTACTTATGAGTATCTGGAAGATGGCGGTATCAGCATGAATATTGATGCAGACGGAACTGCTTTGAATTATACCGGAATCTTCTCCATGGTTGGCGACCAGCTTGTTTTAATGCTGCTGAATGCAGGTGATGCCGAAGGATTAAACGGTCTGTACTTCGTTCAGTAAGAGCATACACGAAAGAAAACAATTCCAGACAGCGGATGCGGGATAGTCCGTATCCGCTGTTTGTGTATTAGAAAATAAATCATAAAAGATGAAGGAGGAGTTCGTATGGGTTTGTTTTCAAACAACAAAAAAGTGTGTCCGCTGTGCGGAAACCCGACACCCAGATTACTGGCATTGAAGGTGGAGGATACCCCGCTGTGTAAGGAGTGTGAGCGCAAAATTGATTTACCCCAGGGGGCAATCAATGAGATGAACTTGGAGCAGGTGAAACAGTACATGGAAATCTATGACCGGAATGAGGAATTACGGGATAGCTTCCAGGGAGATTATCGTCTGAACTTTGGGTTTTTAAGTGCAACCTTAGTTCTGGATGTAGCCCAGAGACTTTTCCGCTTAAAAGACGATGACAATGCATGGGTCATGGATGCTGAAAACCTGAAATCCTTCCGGATTCTGGAAGATAGCAGGGTTTTGTTTGAGGGAACGCCCAGTGCTTTGAAATGCTATGAGAGTAATGTCTACGAAAAAGCCAATGCTATGTCCAGTGCGATTACACAGTTTGAAATGCGGCTGCGGGATTATGAATGGCAGGAAAGGATGGATCGGGAGCGGAATCAGGACGATAACGAGAAGCCGCATCGTATTCGTCCTACTTTTGACATGCCGGATCCCTTCAAGAATTTCTATGTAGAGATGAATCTGAACCATCCCTATTGGAAGTCCTTCAAAGGGAAATTGGGAGCCCCCAGCTTTGACCGTACCTATCCGAGCGTAGAAGGGTACCTGACGGATTATGACAGCAAAGTGGAAGAAATGCATGTGCTGGCACAGAACCTTATGCAGATTATGAATCCTTCTGCACCAGAGATACGAGAGGAAATTGGGAAAACACAAACAGCAGCAAGTCAGATGATTCCGCCGATGAGCGGCGCGGATGAAATCCAGAAGTATAAAGCCTTACTGGATTCTGGTGCCATTACCGAGGAAGAATTTGCAGCGAAGAAAAAACAGTTATTGGGGATTTAGCCGATGAAAAGAACAAAATGGTTAGCACTCTTACTTACCGGGGCAATGACCCTTTCCCTCACAGCCTGTGTGGATGAAGAGGTCGAGGATGTCAGCACTGATGTGACAACAGATGCAGTAACCGCAGCAGACAACACAACGGACAATGGAGATGTTGCGCTGGAAGATGGTAGCTGGGCAGTTTACTGGTATCTCTGTGGCAGTGATTTGGAGTCCAATGGTGGATTTGCCACCAATGATCTCAGTGAACTGATGGAAGTGGAACTGCCGGAAAATGTGAATGTGGTCATAGAAACCGGAGGTTCTGCCGTATGGCAGAATGACCTGATGGATGCAGACAAACTGCAGCGCTGGCTTTATAACAGCGAGGGACTGCAGCTAGTGGATGAACAGCCTTCTGCCAGCATGGGCGAGGCACAGACCCTGGCGGATTTCCTTTCCTTTGCAAAGGAGAATTTTCCGGCAGAAAAAACAGCAGTGGTATTCTGGAATCACGGTGGTGGCTCCGTAACCGGAGCAGCCTTTGATGAAATCTACGGCTATGATTCCCTCACTCTGGATGAAATGTATCAGGCATTTTCCAGTGTCTGGAATCCTTCCATGGAGAAACAGCCTCTGGAACTGATCGGTTTTGATACCTGTCTGATGGCAACAGTGGATGTGGCATATACCTTCTCGGATCTGGCACACTATCTGGTAGCCTCTGAGGAGACAGAACCTGCCAATGGCTGGTATTATTCCCAGTGGGTAGGTGCTCTGGCGCAGAACCCGTCCATGAACGGCGAGGAACTGGGCAAGGTGATCTGTGATGCTTATTACGCAGGATGTGAGGAAGTGGGCACCCAGGATAATACGACCCTTTCCCTTACCGACCTTACCAAAGTACAGCCCTTGTTAGATGCCTATGATACCTTTGGTGCCGAAGCACTGGCAGCAGCCTGTACCGATCCCGGATTTTTCTCCCAGTTTGGACGTGTAGCTGCCCAAAGTGAGAACTACGGTGGTAACACCAAAGAGCAGGGCTACACCAACATGGTGGATTTAGGACACATGGCGAGACAGAGTGTGGGCATGTTAGGATCAGCACAGGAGGTATTAGATGCACTGGATGACTGCGTGCTTTATCAGGTAGGCGGTCAGTATCGTACCGAGGCAACCGGACTTTCCTGCTATTATTCCTACAACGGTGATGTGGAGGATTTCAACAGCTATGCAGGTCTGGGAGCAGGCGTTGCTTTCAAATATTTTTATTCCTATGAACTGACAGGAGAACTGGACGATTCCGGTATGGCTTACATTGCGGATATGGATTTTGAGGAACTGCCGGAGATCAAGAACCTGTTAAGCACCGACTGGGATGGTGCGCCTCTGGATTTGGACGAGGATGGTGTATCTTTCTTGACCCTGGGACCGGAAGCCGATGATATTCTGGCAGGCATCGGATTCTCTCTTTATTATGTGGATGAAGAAAGTGATATGATGATGCTTCTGGGAACCGACAATGATATGAATGCGGACTGGGACAACGGTGTGTTTTCCGATAATTTCCGCGGTGTTTGGGGAAGTATTGACGGAAACATTGTCTACATGGAACTCAGCTATGAGAGTGAGGATTATAATTTGTATGCCATTCCGGTGCTGTTAAACGGCGAGGAATATAATCTGCAGGTAGCATACGACTTTTCTACGGATGAATGGAATATCCTGGGAGCAAGACAAGGAATTGATAACAGTGGTATGGCGGACAAAGAGCTGCGGCTTTTGCAGGAAGGGGACGAGATTACCACAATCTGGTACATGGCAACTGCCTCCGGTGATGACGAATTTGAGCCTTACACCGCCGCCACCGTTACCGTGACAGCAGATACCGTCTTTGGCGAAATGGAACTGCCGGATGGAAGTTATTCCATGGTTTATGAGATGCGTGACGCTATGGACAATTACGCGTACTCTGAACCGGTTACCTTCGACTGTGCCAATGGTGAAATCTATACGACCGTCTATGTGGACTAATTGTTACTGGAACGAGCTACGAGAAATTAGTAACAGTTCATCTCATAAAACAAGATGCTTTCGCATAAGATAAAGGAAAAGAAATGCGGGAGTAGATGATATGAATGCCAGAAATTGGATCTTCCTAACATTTGTGGGTTGTCTGCTTCTTTTGGCAGGACTTTATCATATACAGGCGTCTGCGGCAGAAAATGCCCGGACGCCTGTTATGCGTGAGGAAAAGAAAATCGCCCTGACGTTTGATGATGGTCCTCATCCGGTATACACGGAGCAGCTTTTGGAAGGCATGAAAAAGCGGAATGTGAAGGCAACTTTTTTCATCCTGGGCGAACAGGCGGAAAGGTATCCGGAAATCGTGAAGAGAATCGGGGAAGAAGGACATCTGATTGGAAATCACACCTATTCCCATCTTCAGTATTCCTCATCCAGAGAGGTGGAGTTTGGGCAGGAACTGGTGAAGACCAATGAGATCTTAAAGGATATCACGGGTCAGGATGTGATGTTTGTACGGCCGCCCTATGGTTCCTGGAATAAAAAATACGAGACGCAGCTGAATATGTTTCCGGTTCTCTGGACGATTGATCCCCTGGACTGGACCACATCCAATGTATCAAAAGTTGTACGGGGTGTGTTGGCAAAAGCGTCAGAGAATGATATTATTCTAATGCATGACTGTTACCAGTCTACAGTGACAGCAGCATTGGAAATCATTGACACGTTACAGAAGGAAGGCTTTGCCTTTGTGACAGTGGATGAGCTGCTGTTTGATTAGAAAAGGAGAAGGCAGATGGATCTTTTTGAATATATGAGGGCAGCCAATCAGGAAAAGGAATCCCCACTGGCGGCACGGATGCGTCCCACGACCTTGGATGAGGTAGTGGGGCAGCAGCATATCATCGGCAAGGACAAGCTGTTATATCGTGCAATCAAGGCGGATAAGATCAGCTCTATTATTTTTTACGGGCCTCCCGGCACGGGAAAAACAACCCTTGCCAAGGTCATTGCCAATACCACCAGCGCAGAGTTTACCCAGCTGAATGCCACTGTTGCAGGCAAAAAGGAGATGGAGGAGGTTGTCCATAAGGCGAAGGATACGGCCGGAATGTATGGAAAGAAAACCATCCTTTTCATTGACGAGATCCATCGCTTTAATAAAGGGCAGCAGGATTATCTTTTGCCTTTTGTGGAAGACGGCACCATAATCCTGATTGGAGCCACCACGGAGAACCCCTATTTTGAGGTAAACGGGGCGCTTTTATCCCGTTCTGTTATTTTTGAACTGAAACCTCTGGCAAAAGAGGACATTAAAGAATTGCTGCGCAGAGCAGTTTATGATAAGAAAAAGGGCATGGGTTCTTATGAGGCCGTGATTGATGAGGATGTACTGGAGTTTCTGGCGGATGTTTCCGGGGGAGACGCACGCCATGCCCTTAATGCGATAGAATTGGGCATTATGACCACCAACCGCAGTGAAGATGGAAAAATCCACATCACCATGGAGGTGGCACAGGAATGCATCCAGAGAAGGGTGCTGCGTTACGATAAAACAGGAGATAATCATTACGATACCATTTCTGCCTTTATTAAAAGCATGCGTGGGTCGGATCCGGATGCTGCGGTGTATTATCTGGCAAGGATGCTGGAGGCAGGAGAGCAGGTAGCATTTATCGCCAGAAGGATTATGATTTGTGCCGCGGAGGATGTGGGACTGGCAGACCCACAAGCACTGGTGGTAGCCACCAATGCGTCGTTGGCGGTGGAACGATTGGGGATGCCGGAGGCGCGGATCATTCTGGCAGAGGCTGCCATTTATGTGGCAACGGCACCGAAAAGCAACAGTGCCATCTGTGCCATTGATAATACCATGAAGATGGTAGAGCAGACAGGAAATCTGCCGATTCCTTCCCACTTGCAGGATGCCCATTACAAATCAGCGGGAAAACTGGGGCATGGAACAGGATACCTGTATGCCCATGACTTCCCAAATGATTATGTAAACCAGCAGTACCTGCCGGATGACCTGATGGGAACACAGCTTTATCGTACCTCGGGAAATGGATATGAAGTGCGTATTTCGGAACACATGGAACGAATTAAGAGAGAAGAAGCAGAACGGACATGCTAAAGAAGCATGCCCTTAGAAAAGTAATGGAAACCTAGAATAATTGGGAGATCAGATATTGATAGATCTCCTGATTTTTTTTCTCCCAGTTATCGCAGATGGCAGAGGCGGTTTCTTCATTGGGAACGGAGAGGGTGATATCAATGAGGTTAATATCCTTTTCTTTGGCAACGAGATGCGCATCGAATTCACCGGAGGTGGATTTGTAGTAGTCTGCCAGTATGGACACCTCGTTTCGCAGTTCCAGCTCATTTTCCCGGAAGTATGTATCCACATCCCGTTTGATGGAGGGACTGATGCGGTTTTCAAAAAAATTAAGGGTTTCGCAGCCCTCATCGGTGATGGACAGATGGGTGCGGTTACGGGTGGTGTGGGCAGATACCAGTCCGGCTTCCATCAGTTCTGAGAGAACCTGTTGTAATGTCAGATAGTTGGTGTAATCCTTATCCAGGATGAAACCGCTGATCTGAGCCTGGGTCAGAGGAAAATTCACCCGGTTTAACATATATAAAATAATGAGCTTGTACAACGTCAATGGATCTTGGGTCATTGTGGTAAGTAATCCTTTCCCTGCCAGACATCCTCTGCCTTGAGACGATGGTGCAGTTCATTTAATACAGATTTTTTATGCAGACTCCAGGTAGGAGCCAGTAAAAGTTCTTTGGCGCCGTCGCCGGTCACACGGTGGATTACCATGTCCGGGCGTAGAGCGGCGATACATTTGATTAAAATGGTCAGGTAGTCCTCCTGGGACAGAACCTGGAAATTTCCCTGTTCGTATTCCACAGCCAGATCCGTGCCCTTTAACACATGAAGAAGCTGTAGTTTCACACCCCATACCGGGGAATTGTTTAAATAGCAGATGGTTTGCAGCATGTCCTCCGATGTCTCACCGGGAAGTCCCAGGATCACATGGACGATGACAGGAATTCCTATTTCATGAAGGCGGTTCACTGCCTGGGTAAAAACAGAAAGCGGATAGCCACGGCGGATATAGGTGGCTGTAGCAGCATGAATGGTTTGCAAACCCAGCTCTATCCAGAGAAACTTGTCCGGGTATT
>USSP01000043.1 GCA_900557385.1 uncultured Lachnospiraceae bacterium | reverse complement strand
AGGGCCGTTGGTAGTGAAATGCAATGAGATTTTATTTAAACTACATTTAATAATTCCTGGATATGGACTCCTCTGGAGTGTGGGGGCTCTGTTTTGGGTGATTTTGATCTGTATGTGCATGACCGGTCTATATCGTGAAAAACGCCGGATGCTTTTGTATCTTCCTGCAGTAGCCATTTTCCTGACGCTGATGCTGGCAACCCCCGTAGGCAAGGACTTCCGGTATGCTTACGGATATGTGTACAGTATGCCGCTCTACCTGGTGGTGGCGGGATTACAAGCTTCTGATTTGCAAAGGCTGAAAGCGTAAAACGTTGTGAAACGGGCAGGCAAAAGATAAGCGAAAAGAAGACAGAAAGCAAAGAGGAATGCAGGCGTGAAAACAGAAACGCAAAAAAGAATTACGATGAAGGATATCGTAATTCTTCAACTTATTATCATGATTTATACCTTTTCCAGCATCTGTGCCAAACTGGCTTCCGGACAGGAGACCATATTCCGGCTCCTTTTATTTACCGGGCTGGAATTTTTGTGTCTGGCAGTTTATGCCGTACTCTGGCAGCAGGCAATCAAGAAATTTGATCTGTCTGTGGCTTATGCCAACCGCGCCATGGTACTGCTGTGGTCTATGATCTGGGCAGTACTGGTATTCCATGACACCATTACCCTGAAGAATATCCTGGGGGTGGGACTGGTGATTGCCGGTACCTTCGTGATCAATACAGAGAAGGATGCACCCATGCAGAAAGAGGCGGAAAGGGAGGAAAAAGATGAATAACACGAGTTATTATATCCTTTATCTTATTTCTGTCACGATTGCAGCCTTTTCCCAGCTTCTATTAAAAAAGAGTGCCAACAGAACCCATGAAAGTCTGCTGAAAGAATATCTGAACCTCTATGTAATCGGAGGGTATGGCCTGCTGGTGGTGTCCATGCTTCTTACCATCGGCGCATATCGGGGACTGGCTTATAAAAACGGCCCGATTATAGAATCCCTGGGCTACGTACTTGTTATGTTGTTAAGCGGCATTTTTCTAAAGGAAAAGATCACTGCCAGAAAAATTGCAGGTACGGCACTTATACTGGTCGGGATTTTGGTGTTTTATTTGTAGGGAAATAGTTTTGATAGCGCTTATTGTATTTGCTCATACGATAGGTGGTGGTGAGGGCACGCAGCCGGCCGGCATCCTGACATTCCAGAAGGATGGAATCACGTTTGGCAGAGTCCATGGCTACATAGTCTAGATAGGAAATGCGCAATTCATGGAGCGTCTGCCCACAGGCGGGACAAATTGTTTTGTGTCCGTTTAAAATGTGAAGTCGATTACAGTTCTGACAATAGTGCATGTACATCATATAGAAATTCCCCTTTTCGTATAAAGTTTATACTGCTGATTGTTGCACATATTCCAACGAGCGTCAATGACGCTTCACTGCGGTTTTTCGCCTTACCCTTGCATGAAAAGAGGACATTTGACAGCGCTTGACAAAATATGCCGGTTGTCACTGATTTAGCATAATGTTATAATGCAAAGGTTCCTGACGGATCAGCGAAGAGACATACGGGAACTTAAATCATACAAAAATTAAAACATCATTTGATAAATAGATAGTAAGAAAGGATAGTTTCATGAAAAAGGATCAGGATTGGGAATTCGAGGAATTAGACCGTGAATTTGAAACCACAAGAATGCCGGTGGATGAAATAGAAAAACGACTTGCAAGGGAAAACAGAAAAAGCAGGCAGTCTGGGGAAGCAGAGAGAACGGAAGAGGCGGAAAAGACGATCCGTTATGAGAAGATTCATGAGCCCATCGGTGATGAGACCAGGGTGCTGGATGCTGCACTCAGACTGGAACTGGAGAGACGCATGACCGGTTTTGAGGACGATGCGGAAGATGTCGTGGATGAGATGATCGTCGAGGACGAGGATTTTGACTACTATGAAGCCGATGAGGACAGTGGCTTCGGAGAAGAAGAGGATGGAGACGAGGAGTATTATCAGCGTCCTCCCCGAAGAAACAACGGACATAGAAAAAAAGAAAACTTTTTCCAGAATATGGTTTATTCACTGGCACATATGACCGTCATGGATCGTGTGGTAGTGGCGACAGGAATTCTGGTGTTGATTTTCGCCATTGTGACAGGAACGGTTTATATTTCCACGAAAAATACCCAGGCGGCGGTTGCTTCCTTCAATACGGTAGGGGAACAACTGGCTGGCGTGGAGGTGATCGGGGAAAGTGGTCTTCTGGCAGTAACCGAGGCAACCCTGGCACGGTTAAACAGTTTTGAGGAACCGGAAGAGGAAGAACCGGTTGTGGAAGAGCCTACGGATGAACAGATCCAGGTAGGCATGAAGCTGAGTTCCATTCAGAAAGACTTAAAGATCAAATTTGTCAATAAAAGCACAGATAAATTGATTGCCAGTGTGCCCTTTGCTGTGGATATCAAGAGTCCGGACGGTAAGACCACATCCAAAACAGATGATGACAAGGACGGAATTATATATTTGTCTGGTATCGCTTCCGGCAAATATACCGTAACCATGAAAACGTTAGAGGGATATGACCGCTATTCCATTTCCACTGCCAGCGAGAGCGTAACGGTAAAAGATACCATTGAGTATAAAAAGGTGGATGTCGCTGATGAAGTGAAAACAGAGGCAGAGGTCAATGTTGCCATTGAAGATACGAAAAAGGAAGAAACCGTGGTAGAATCCCAGCTTACGGACACGGTAGAGTGGGTAGAATCCACCAAAAAGGAAAGCAATTCTTCCTATACCGAGGTAAAGAAAAGCGATATCCCGGATCCCTCTACATTAGCAAAAGCCATGAGCCCAACCAATGTGTTCAAGGCTTCCAGAACTTTACTTTTGACCAATGAAGGGACAGGAGATATCCCTGCCCAGACGGTAACCGGAAATGAGAATCCCCAGGAACCGGAAAAGACGAAAAAGCTTTCCCTCAGTGCCGCCAGTGCAGCAGTGAAAGTAGGGGAGAGTACCACTCTGACCATACAGCAGGAAAATATCAGCGACCTTTCTATTTCTCTTTCCAACAGCTCCGTTGCCAGTGTAAAGCGGGACGGCGATAAACTCACCGTAACCGGTCAGGCGGTAGGAGAGACGACATTGGAAGTCAAAGGAGATGGACTGACGGCCACCTGTAAAATCACGGTAACCAAGGATGCCGTGAAGGTTTCCCTTGACCAGACCTCCCTTACTTTGGCAAAGGGGAAAAAGGCCACTTTGAAGGCTACGGTGGAGCATGCTTCCAATACCGGCATTACATGGTCAACTTCTGATGGAAGTATTGCCACAGTCTCAGACAGTGGTGAAGTGACCGGTGTGAAAGCCGGAAAAGTGACGATTACGGCAACCAGCAAAGAAGACGGCAATGCGAAAGCCACCTGTGAAGTGACCGTCAAAGAGGGGTTAGTGGTTGCCCTTGACCAGACCGCAGCAAGCGTAGTACGTGGCAAAACACTGACTTTGAAAGCTACCGTTTCCAATTTTAATTCGGACAGTGGAGTGACCTGGAGCAGCTCTGATAAAAATATCGCCACCGTCACAGATGCAGGTATCGTAACCGGTGTAAAAGCAGGAAAAGCCACCATTACCGTTACCTGTAAAGAAGACAGCAACGTGAAGGCTACCTGTGAAGTCACGGTTACAGAGGGGCTTATGATTACCCTGGATCCGAAAACCATGACACTTTACAAAGGCAAAACCGGTGAAATCAAGGTAAAAGTGGAAGGCTTTACCTCCAACAGCAATGTAACCTTTGAAACTAGTGATAAAAATATTGCTACCGTTTCCGATAAAGGTGTGGTCACTGGTGTGAACAAAGGTAAAGTGAATATTACGGTTATCAGCCAGGAAAACAAGGACGTGAAAGCGGTCTGCGAGGTTACTGTCAAGGCAGGGGCAGAGGATGATACCACCAGCAAACTCAAGGATAAAAACGGCAACCAGCTTTACTATAAAGACAGCAACGGCAACTATGTGGAGGCAACCTACGCCGACTACTACAAATACGATGTCTTTTACCTGAAAAATCCCAGCTACATCTACACCGGCTGGCAGACCATCGATAATACCTTGTATTTCTTTGATAAAAACGGAAATAAGGTAGTGGGAGATCAGGTTATCCAGGGGGCAAAATACAGCTTCGCAGATTCCGGTGCGTTGATTACCGGCTCCGGCGTCCTGGGAATTGATGTTTCTAAACACAATGGCACGATCGACTGGGCAGCGGTGAAAAATTCCGGTGTTTCCTATGTTATTATCCGTTGTGGTTACCGTGGTTCTACCACCGGCGCACTGATTGAGGATCCGAAGTTTAAGTCCAACATCAAAGGAGCGCAGGCAGCCGGACTGAAGGTGGGAATTTACTTCTTCACCCAGGCAATCAATGAGGCAGAAGCCGTTGAGGAAGCCTCTATGGTACTGCAGCTGATGAAGCCTTATGCGATTTCCTACCCGGTTTATCTGGATGTGGAAAGCAGTGGCGGCAGAGCAGATGGAATCAGCAAGGATACCCGTACTGCAGTCTGCAAAGCATTCTGTGCAACCATTGCGAACTCCGGCTACACCTCTGGTATTTATGCGAATAAAACCTGGCTTAATGAGAAAATCAACACCGCTGCATTGGGGGGTTATAAGATCTGGCTGGCGCAGTATGCAGCAGCCCCCACCTATAATGGTGTTTACCATATGTGGCAGTATAGCTCCAAGGGTTCCGTTTCCGGCATCAGCGGCAGAGTGGACATGAACCTCAGCTATTTAGGATATTAAAGAAGAAAACGAAAAAGTTCCGACAGATGGCAAAAAAAGTCACTGCCGGAATTTTTTTGTGTCAATCAGAAAGAGATATGGTACAATGATGGCACTTATTAGACCGTCAGGAGGAATCTGACATGAGAGTAAATTACCATACCCATACTGCTTATTGTGGACATGCACAGGGAAGTGTAGCTGATTATACCAGGGAAGCGCTGGACAAAGGTTTGAAAAAACTGGGTTTTTCAGACCATTTGCCTTTTCCTGAGGACCCTTACGGAAGTAGAATGCCTTTTTCTGATTTAGATGCCTATGTGGAGGATGTGAGAAAACAGGCAGATTTCCATAAAGGGGAAATGGAAATCCGCTGTGGTTTTGAAGGAGAATATGTGCGGAGAAAGGAATCCTACTATGAGAAACTTCTGACCTCTCATAAGAGTGATTACTTTTTGCTGGGGCAGCATTTTTTCCTGGATAGAAATGGTGTGATGCACAATACCTGTGAACTTGTCGGAACTGAAGAATATCTGCTATATGTGGATAGTGTGCTGGAGGGTATGGATACAGGATATTTCACTGCCGTTGCCCATCCCGATTTGATCTTTTTTAATGCCTTTGCCTGGGACGATAACTGTGACAGAGCTTGTGACCGCCTGGTGGAAATGGCGGTAAAGAAGAATTTGTTATTAGAGTACAATGCCAACGGATATCGGAGAGGAATCTGTCATTTCCCCGATGGTGACCGTTATCAATATCCCCATGAGAAATTGTGGAGACGGGTGGCGGAGGCGGGAGTTCGCGTGGTCATCGGTTCGGACTGCCACCAACCGGAACTGATGTACGATGAGGCAGTTGTGAAGGCTTACCGGGATGCCAAAGAACGGGGCCTGAATGTGGTAACGGATATTTGGGAGGAGTAACCAGGTGAAACAAAAACTACACTTTTGGAATCGACTGAAATTGAAGGACAAATTTCTGTTAATTGCCATTCCCAGTGCGCTGTTTTCCAGCACGATTATTATGATACTGGCACTTTTGATTTTCAGAGGGTATGAGAAAAGCCTGTACAATATTGCCATGCAGGATCTGACCATGATTACCCGGCATATCGAGAGGGAGTTTGCCAAAGTAGAGGACATCAGTGTAGATTTGATTACGGATTCCATGGTGCAGTCAGCCTTAAAGGTGACCAAACCCAATATCCGTACCAGGGACATTTCCATGGAACAGATACGTCTGCTCCAGGCTGTATACAAGGTGATTCAGGACAAAATCAACATGAGTGACAACATCGTGTCCATCTCCATCTTCGTGGAGGATCAGTGGTATTATACCGGACCAGCCAGCCGTTCCTTTGACCGGACTTTGGCGGAGGAGGCTGAAAAATTACTGCCTGAAAACGGGAACCAGTTGTTCTGGTATATTCCGGAACACCCGGCATCCAGTATTTACGGGGTGAGAACGATTCGGGATTTGTATTATGGAACCTTTGCGGATGAGGCGCTCATCGTGATTGAATATGATTTGAAGGGGAGCGTGGATGAGATGATTGCAGAGAATAATCTGGCGTATTCCCAGAAACTGGCAGTGATGGATGGGGGAGAACTCTTGTACTCCAATATGGGAGAGCTGTCCACCAAGGAATTTGTTCTGCCGGAAAATGAGAGCTACCGCATTATTTCCCTGCAGGGAATCAAACACTTCGTGGCGCGGCTGGACACATCACAATACGGCTGGGAGTATGCCTTTGTGATTCGATATGATGAGCTGTTTGGCGCGATGCGGCTTTTCCGTGTCCTGTTTTTAATCGTGGTAGCAGTTGTACTGACGATTTCTGTGATTTACTGTGACATGCTCAGCCGGACACTGACGAGACGCTTTACCCACCTGACAGAGCGAATGAAGAGTGTCAAAAAGGGTAATTTTGAACCGATGGACGTGGGCACACCGGGAGAAAAGGATGAGCTGGAGGAAGTGTGCGAAAGATTTGAGGACATGGTGGCAAATGTGGACCGGCTGATTCAGGACAACTATGTAAAACAGATGTCCATTCAGCAAAACCAGTTGAAAATGCTGCAAAACCAGATTAATCCGCACTTTTTATTCAATACACTGCAACTGGTGAACTGGCAGGCGAAGGAAAGCCACCAGGAGGTAATCTCGGAAATAGCAGAATCCCTGGGTAAATTGCTGCGGTATACCTTAAGGGAAGATAATGACCCAGCCTGTCTGCGGGATGAAATTGAAATTATGATGCACTATGTAACGATTCAGAAAATTCGTTATCAGGAGAAACTCAACGTGACGGTGGATGTGCCAGAGGAACTGCAGGACCGCCTGGTTCCCAAACTGGCACTCCAGAATATTGTGGAGAACTCCATCAAATATGCACTGGAAAACATGCTGGAGCCTTGCCGGATTCAGGTGACGGGCTGTGTGAAGGATGGAGTATTCAGTCTTTCGGTAAGGGACAACGGACCTGGAATCCGGGAAGATGTACTGAAGGAGAAATCTTCGGAAAAGAATGAAAAAGCAGGGTTACAGATTGGACTTGCCAACATCCGCCAGAGAATTTTCCTGTTATTCCCGGAAGGTTCCGATTTGATTCTCACCAATACAGGACATGGAACACTGGTGGAGATACGGTTGGTAGAAACGACAGAAGAAAGGAAGGACAGCCTTGGAAAAAGTGATTCTGGTAGATGATGAGAGAATGGTAGCAGAATCCATCGAAAAAGTGGTGGACTGGTCAGCCTGTGGCGTACAGCTTGCCGGCGTATATCTCAATGGATTTGATGCACTGGAGGCGATTCGCTCCCTTCATCCGGACATTGTGATTACGGACATTAAAATGCCGGTGATGTCGGGGCTGGAACTGATTCGCCGGGTGCGGGAGTTTGACACCCATGTGGAGTTTATTATTTTGTCAGGGTACGGGGAGTTTGAACTGGCAAAAGAGGCAATGAAGGAAGGAGTCAAACAGTTTCTGCTAAAGCCCTGCAGTGAGACGGAAATCAGTGAGGCAGTAAACAGTGCGAAGAAGGAATTGTCCATGCGGCAGCGTGACAGCTTTTATCGTACCCTTGGGGAGAACTGGATGAAACGGGAAGGGGATCAACCCAATGGGGAGGACGATGAGACGGGAGTGACATTGTCCGATGGCATGGCGGACAGCCAGGATTTTATTGATACCATTTTGGAATATGTGCGCATTCATTTTTATGAGGAAAATCTTAATCTGAAATGGATTGCCAGGGAAGTTGTCTTTTTAAACGAAGATTATGTCAGCAAGCAGTTCCGGCAGAGAGTGGGGAGCAAATTTACCCAGTATCTCAACATGGTGCGGACGGAGGAGGCGAAACAACGCCTGCTTTCTTCCGATGCCAGCAGTGAGGAAATTGCCGTGGAAGTGGGCTTTGGCAACAATCCCAAATATTTCGCAAAAGTGTTTAAAAAGTATGCGGGATGCACTCCTACGGAGTATAAAAATAATAACAAACAATAATAATGACGGTTTTTTACCCCGATACCACGCTTTTGTTGGTTTTTATGCACAATGATACAGGATATAATAACCATATCGTTAGACAAAATCATCATAAGAAGGGGGTAAAACCACTATGAAGAAACGAAATCTTGTAAAAATTGGGGCGATTGTTACGGGCGTATCTCTGGCTGTCTGCGGCTGCGGAAGTGCTGAGAGTGCGGGAAATGCAGGACAGTCCGAATCCCAGACCCAGACGGCTGCTGGAGAGACAACAGAGAACTCCAACGGCGAAATGACCACATTTACTTTTTCTAAAATTTCTTATCCCAGCGTTACCCTGGCAGAAGGACAGACTCCGGATGACAATGCGGTGCTTGACTATCTCAGAGACAATTACCAGGTAGATATGAAACTTGCCTGGCAGGCAGAGGCCTCTGAGTATAACAACAAGCTGTCACTGAACATTGCATCGGGAAGTCTGCCGGATATTTTTTATCTCAAAGGTGATGATTACCGTACCTTTGTACAGCTTGCGCAGAACGGTATGCTGGCAGACCTGACAGACATCTACGAAGATAATATTTCCGACACCATTAAAAATATTGACGCATCTTACGGTGGACGTAACTTTGAACCGGTAACCATAGACGGACGCATTATGGCAGTACCCGCTGGAAACCTGGATGGACAGCAGGATGTGCTGTGGCTCCGCAAAGACTGGCTGGACAACTTAGGACTGGAAGTTCCCAAAACCGTGGAGGATTTGGAAAAGGTTCTTACAGCCTTTGTTTATGACGACCCGGACGGAAACGGAATTGATGACACCATTGGATTGACCGTAGACGCTACCAAACCCGTAGGACTTTACAACCATGCTTTCGGACTGGAACCGATTTTCTATTCTTTCAATGCTTATCCGTCCTACTGGATGAAGAATGACCAGGGAGAAATCTATTACGGTTCCACCGCACCGGAGATGAAAGAGGCTCTGGCACTGTTACAGGATTGGTACAAAAAAGGACTGATTGACAAACAGTTCGCAACCAGAATCGGCAGTGGTGAGACTGAGGCAGTTTTCACTTCCGGACAGAGCGGTGCTTACTTTGGAGCCGTACATGCCAACTATGTGGACGCCTTTACCAACAACCCGGACATCGAACTGATTGCAGTGAATGCTCCTCTGGATGGAAGTGGCAAATATAATTATGTGTTACCTTCTCCCACAGCATCCATGCTTTGCATCAGCTCTGAGTGCAGTGACCCTGCAAAGGCATTACAGATTATCGGTATCGGAAACGACTTGTACAGAGGCTTTGACGAAAAAGCTAACAAGATTTTCGAGGAGGCAGGAATTGCTGCATCCAGTAACGGACGCCGTGCAGTCTTCCCTCAGGGTGCTGCCACCTTCGACTATTACAACATCATTGATAAACTCGGCAAAGCAGTAAAAGAGCAGATTGACACAGGAAGTTACACCGAGTATGACGGCATTACCCAGTACGACAAAGACCAGGTTGACCTGGCAGCAGGCTTTGCGGATGGCTCTAACCGCACGGAAGTTTCCTGGAAGGCTTATGTGTACCGTTATGTAGCCAGCGAGATTTTATCCGACCCGGCAATTAACCCGTTAGAGGCAGCTTACTATTATGCAACGGAATCCAGTGCGTCCATTCAGTCTGAACTGGACACCCTGGAACAGGAAATGTACTTAAGTATTATTATCGGGGAAAAAGATGTGGATTACTTCGATGAATTTGTAGAGAAATGGAATGATATCGGCGGCCCCCCACCTTTTTTGGGAGGAAAAAAAGGAACAG
>USSP01000042.1 GCA_900557385.1 uncultured Lachnospiraceae bacterium | reverse complement strand
GCTACTCCTTCACCCTATTTCAAAATTAACACGGATAGAAAATAAATGATAGGTGCTGTGACTATGACGCTGTCAAAGCGATCCATAATCCCGCCATGTCCGGGAATACAATGCCCATAATCCTTGATATTGTGATTACGTTTAATAGCAGAGGCAGCCAGATCCCCCACCATGGAAATCAAAGCTCCTACTCCACAGATCAAGGCAAAAACCCAGGTAATATTCTGATCCGGAATTTTCTTTTCTACCAGAAGTACTGCATAAAGTACACCTAAAAGAGTGGCTCCCACCACGCCGCCCACGGCTCCCTCAATGGATTTTTTCGGAGAGAGTTTGGGGCTCATCTTATGATTTCCTATGGTCTTTCCAAAAAGCATACCCACACAGTATGCACAGGTATCACATCCCCAGGATGCCAGGAAAATCAACCATACCAGGTACTCACCAGACTCCAGGGTACGGGTCAGATAGATAAAAGACAACATCACCGGTGCATAAAGAAAAGCAAAGTAAGCACTCATCACCTGATTGGATTGGAACTTCGGATAGGAAAATACATACACAAACAATGTGGCAATAAAGGCAAACACCACCACCATCACCAGAATAGTCTGGGAGGCACCTGCAAGCATGGCTGCATAGTAGGCGATTATCGCCAGAATTCCCACCATTTCCAGTCCGTTTTTCCGGTACAGATAAACGGAGTGCTCCCCTTCCTGAGTGTTGACCTTGCAGGCTCTGGTCAGTTCCAGATAGCCCAGCAGGGAAATAAGAGCCAGAATTCCCGCCAGCGCCCAGCTGCCATAGGTAATCGTAATCAGCGCAACTAACACTAATGCAATTCCACTGAGTAATCTTGTCTTAAACATTACTTTTTTAATCCCCCATATCGTCTGTCTCTTTGATTATATGCCGCAATGGCTTTTTCTAACTCCTGTTGGTTGAAATCCGGCCATGCAATATCCGTAAAATAAAACTCTGTATAGGCAAGCTGCCATAACAGGAAATTGGAAATCCGCTGCTCTCCACAGGTACGGATCAGCAGATCCGGTGCCGGTAATCCTGCGGTATCCAGTGCTCCGTCAATCGCTGCCTCATCTATAGAATCCGGTGTGCGTTTTCCTTCTGCCACTTCTGCAGCCAGTTTTTTGACTGCTCTGGTCAGTTCATCTCTTCCACCGTAATTGATTGCAATCTGGAAATGAAGCCCGGTATTTCCTGCTGTGGTTTCTTCCAGTTTGGCAATACTTTCCTGCAAGTCCTTATCCAGACGGGGTTTGTCCCCGATCACACGGACACACATATTATTTTTCATGGCACGTTTAATACTGGTCTTCATGTAATCCCGAAGCAGGTTCATCAATGCTGCTACTTCATCCTCGGGACGGTTCCAGTTCTCTGTGGAAAACGCATAAACCGTCAGATATTTTACTCCCAGATTCCATGCATATTCGCAACAGTCCTCTACTGCCCTGGCTCCCTGTACATGTCCGTATTTCCGTGGCATTCCCTTTGCCTTCGCCCATCTGCCATTACCATCCAGTATGATAGCCACATGATTCGGCGCTTGTAATTCCATAGGTTCATTCTCTCCTTGCTCTTCTATTGAAAACCACAAAGGAGAGACACCAGAGCTATGTCCGTCTGTCCCTCCCCGTTTTCTTTTTGTTGTATCAGGCAGACCGTATGATACTTACACGGTCAGAATTTCTTTGGATTTCTCCTCAACAACTTTGTCAATATCCTTGATATATTTGTCAGTCAGTTTCTGTAACTCATCTGTCATATCCTTGATTTCGTCCTCAGAAACTTCTTCTTTCGCTAACTTCTTGAAGGCATCATTTCCGTCACGGCGTACATTTCGGATCGCAACCTTTCCTTCTTCGCCCTTCTTCTTAACATCCTTAACCAGTTCTTTTCTGCGTTCCTCGTTAAGCTCCGGGAAAATCAGACGGATTACATTTCCATCATTGGTAGGATTGATGCCGATATCAGACATCTGAATCGCTTTCTCAATCTCTTTTAACAGACTCTTCTCCCAGGGTGCAATCTGAATCATGCGGGGTTCGGGAACGGTTACGTTACCTACCTGCTGAATAGGGGTAGGTGTTCCGTAATAATCCACTTTCAGTTTATCCAAAACATGGGGGTTCGCACGTCCGGCACGAACTGTTGCCAGATCTGCTACCAGGAACTCATATGCTTTTTTCATCTTTTCGTCGTAGTGTGCTACTCTCTGATCCATCATCCAATCTCCTTATTATACAGTAACTTTTGTTCCTTTAAAGCTGCCTTTTACCGTGTTTACGATGCTGTTTTCTTCATTCAGACCAAATACCCACATAGGCATCTTATTATCCCTTGCCAGAATGGAGGCTGTCATATCCACAACCTGCAGGTTCTTTGCAATCACTTCGTCAATGGAAACCTCTTCGTATTTCTTCGCTGCGGGATTGGTCTTCGGATCACTATCATAGACTCCATCCACTGCTTTCGCTAAGAGAATCACATCCGCCTCCACTTCAATGGCACGAAGTACGACACCGGTATCCGTAGAGAAATAAGGGTGACCGGTTCCTCCTGCAAAGAATACCACCTGACCTTTTGCAAAGTATTTATTCGCACGATCCTTGGAAAACAGTTTCGTAAAGGAACCACATTCAAAAGGTGTCAAAATATTGGTCATCATTCCTACGCTGCGGAAGATTTCAGAAACATAAATACAATTCATAATTGTCGCAAGCATACCAATCTGGTCTGCTTTGGTACGGTCAATATTCTCGCTGGTCCGGCCTCTCCAAAAGTTTCCACCGCCGATTACAATACCGACCTCAATGCCGTCATCTACCAGCTGCTTCACCTGCTCTGCCACCTTGCGGACAGTCTGTTCATCAAATCCGGTCTTCTTCTCTCCTGCAAGAGCCTCACCGCTTAATTTCAATAGAATTCTTTTCATTTTCACTATTTCCCTTTCTTTAAGTCATCAAAGAAGGAGGTAGGATTTACCTCTGCATAACACTGGGAACACATACCTTCGATTACCGCACCGTTATTGATCTGAACGGATTTGGATTTGATATTACCCATCACAATGGCAGATGCATCCAGAATAACCGGACCATGTACATCGATATCGCCCTTCACCGCACCTGCGATTACTGCGCTCATCGCTGTGATATTTCCGATAATGACGGAAGACTGTCCGATTTTCACAGAACCTTCCGATACAATTTCTCCGTTAATACGGGCATTATCCGCATACACCTCTGATGCTCTGGAATTTCCCTGAATGCTGCCAGTCACATTTAATTTACCGGATACTACGATATTTCCGGTGATGCTTCCCATTAAATCCATAGAACCAATGGATGTAATATCGCCAGTGATTGACATTCCCTGTGTGATTGTTGCTGTTTCATCTGCTGTTTTTAAAGCGTCCATTCTCTTTGCAAACCCCTCACTTCTTTTTTCTGACGGTTTCTCAGGGACTTTTTCCGGCTCATTCTCTGCTGTCACTCTATCAAGCATCGCACTCAGATCCGGCAGTTCTGTCTCCTGTTCTCCGGCATCAACAGCCGTTTCTTCGCTTCCTGGCATTGCAGTCTCTGCGTCCATGTCCTTTTCGGCTCCGTCCTGCATCTCTTCCTGCGTGTTTTCTGCATCCTCCGGCAACATCTCGTTCACTGCCTGAGACAGATCCTCTTTTAAATCTGAAAAGAAACCCATTGTATTATGTCCTCCATTTCTCTATGGTAGCACCAATCTTAATTGATTCTGTGCTGCACCGGTGCTGTGTCCCCGGTAATCGGTAAAATCTGGGTATGTTCCATTGCCTGAAGCTGTTCAATAATCTCCGGCAAGGCTTCTACGGTAGTCTCCTTAGCTGCACTGTCATGAAAGAGAACCACATAGTTCTTATGTGCGCCATTGATACCGTTCATTACATTATTGATAATCGTCTGCGTGGATAACGGTGTACCGGAAGCATCCCCCGAGGAAACATTCCAATCGAAATAGGTGATTCCCCTTTCCTCAAGGCACTGTATCAGATCCGACATCGGGATTTTACATACTTTATTGGAACTGCCTCCCGGAAAACGATAAAAGCTGCTCTCCAATCCGGTAATAGAAAACAGATAATCCTGTAAGGATGTCAAATCCTCTTCAAAGGCTTCCTGCGAAGCATAGACCTGTGCATATTGGTGGCTATAGGAATGCATTCCCAGTGTGTGCCCCTCTTCCACGATCCGTTGGTACGCTTTCACTGAATTCTCGTCTGTCTTGCCGATTACGAAGAAGGTTGCCTTTACATTATGCTCTTTCAATATATCCAAAATACGGTTGGTCTGTGAACTTGGTCCATCATCAAAAGTCAGATAAACCGATATCACATCATCATTTTTTCCATCCTGCTGGAATTGCTCCTGGGAATCTTCTACCGATGATGCCTCTGCATTTTCTTTTTCCTCTGCCGAGCCTGGATCTTTCACCGCTTCCGAAGCGGCATCTGTCTCTATTCTATCCTGTACCTGTCCGGTCTCGTATGCTTTCAGTCTGTCTGACAGTTCTTCTACCTGATGTTTCAGGGTAATCACCCGCACTCCCAGAAAAACCGCACAGAAAACCGGAATAACAATCATGCACAGAATCGAACCCAGAATCAGCTTTTTCAGACGGTTCACTCGTCTGCGCCGTCTGTCTCTTTCTGTTTTTTCCTGGTTCGATGACACAAAAATTACCCCTTATCATAATTTCCGTATTATTGTATCATAGATTTTCTACATGTTAAAGCAATAATTTTTGAAAGGCTTCCATTTCTTTGCAAAAATCCTCATACTGTTCCTGTAAATGTTCTCTCTTTCCATTTCGCAATGCGTCCAGAACCACCACAATTTTCTCATTCAAAGGTACAATTCCCAAATTAGCGGTTACACCTTTAAGCGCATGTGCCGGGGCAATTGCCTTCTCGTATTCTCCCGCCTCCATACATTCCTTGAGACGATTGTAGGTATTTTCCTGAAGGAAGTCATGAATACATTCCAAATACAATTCTTTGTCTCCCAATACTCTGGTCAGCGCTCCCTCCAGATCTACGCCATACTGCTCCAATTTTTCCCAAATATCCATTTTCTTACTTCCTTTCCACTCATTTAGGATCTTTCTATGACAAAAAACCCCTTATTTATTCACATCCGGCCTTTTCCAGATATTCATAAAACGCTTTGGCCGGCATGGGTCTGGCATAATAAAATCCCTGGGCATACCGACATTTGATGGCACGAAGTAACGCAATCTGCTCTTCTGTCTCAACGCCCTCTATTACTTCATTCTTATCACGGTCTCCGCTCTGTCGATCCTCTTCCGACTGTAAAAAGCGCATGTCCATCTTCAAAACATCAATGGACAGTTCCGTCAGCATATTTAAAGACGAATATCCGGTCCCGAAATCATCCATCTCTACTACAAATCCAAGCTTCTTCAACTGTGAAACCGTTTCAACCAGATGATGCGGATCCTCAATGTAGGCACTTTCCGTAATCTCCAAATGAAGGAATTCCGGCTGCAGCCCGTACTCTTCCACCATTTCCGATAATACCTTCGGTAAATCCAGCTTGTAGAAATCTCTCCTGGATACATTCACAGAAACCGGCAGCATAGGTATTTTCTGTCGTTTGAGTGCTGATCCGCTGCCAGTTTCGCACGATCACACATCGTCGTTACCGCCAGGGAACTGTCTGTAGCATGGTAAATACCATATTTCAGGCGGAGCTTCATTCCCTGTGTGGCGTATCTGTCCAAATATCTTCTGATATCATTGACCAAGGGCTTCAATTCTCCATGATGGGGATATAAAAGCATGAAACGATCTGCATTAAACCGGGCACAAATGCCTTCCTCATTTGAAACGACACTGTTCAGCTTTTCGGCAATGTATTGAAGAAGCCGATCTCCTTCTTTCATACCGTACACATCATTAAACAGTTTAAACCGCTCCATACAGAAATAAAATCATAATAATCTGTGGGTTTGGCACCGATCATCTCTTTCGCCCGCTGATAAAAATACTCCTCATTGTAGCTGTCCGTCAAGACATCCCGGCTGACCGCATTCATCATCCGCCGAGTCTCACAGGTCGCAATCTGATTATGTATACGTTGTTTCACAATAGCCGGAACATAGGGGCGCGTGACAAAATCGACCGCTCCCAGAGACAAAGATTCCAATTCCGTCTCTGTCTCATTGATAGAGGTCATCACAATCACCGGTATTCTGGACAGTTCGTCACTCAAGTGCATTCTATGCAGCACCTCATAACCATCCATCACCGGCATCACAATATCCAGGAGAACCAGGGAAATACTTTTCTGGTAGCGATTTAACAGTTCAATTCCTTCTTTCCCATTCATGGCGCTGAGAAGTTCATATTCATCCTGTAGCAAATCCTTGAGTATCGCGTAGTTCATTTCCAGATCATCAATGACCAAAATTTTCCTTTTATTGTTCATGCTTTTCCCTTTATTTCCCCTAAATAAATTCAGATATTTTCTTATATTATAAGTGCATTTACTCTATTTTACAATAATTTTTCATTGTTTTTCCGTTATTTCCTGTTCACTTACAAAAATCGTGCACATTTTCATAAATTTTTAAATAGTGGAACGTTCTGTTACATGATATAATGGGTTGAATCTTAGTAAACGAGGTATCTACAATGAAGAAGCCTTCCCGAAAAACAATATTAACCTGTAGCCTTTTACTTCTTGCAGCGCTGCTGCTGGATTTATTTTTTGCATATCCGCAATTGCGATTTTCCTATCATGCAGAAGGCGAATCCGTTGATTTATTTTCCCCCTACTATTCTTATTGCCTGAATACAGATTTCGATGAAACTAATCAAATCTTCACACAAACCGACGAGGATCCCCAGTTTTATCTCACGGGAATGGAGCAGACTCTGGGTGGTATCACCATCTGTTTGTCAGAAGCCTTGGAACACGATATGCGCGTGGAGGTTTTCTATCAGACCACCGACATGCCCGGTCTGTCAGCACGAAAGGCCGTTTCCACTACGCTCTACGCCGGTGAAATTTCCTGCAATGTGAAATTACCCCTTCGTACCTATCAGGCATTACGCCTAGATCTGGACGGTTCCTTCCGGCTTGACTCCATCACCGGCTGCACCGGAACCATGCAAAAAACACCGTTGGTTGACGGTGCTTTCCTTCTGGTATTATTAAAATGGCTGCCTTTTTCCATCGTGGCTGTCCTTCTGATTTTTCTGGCTCACCGTGACCGTTATCGGAAAACCGGAACCATTGTGAAATCGTTATTTGTTTTACCTGAAAATGATACCCGCAATCACGGCTATGATTTTCTCCGGGTGCTGGCTGCCCTGATGGTAATCAGCATGCACGCCTGCCGCAATGCTCTGGCTGAGATGGTAATGGAGGGAGCAGGCTACCACTTTGTCAATATCCTGTTTCTGGCTACCCTGTCCTGTAACACCCTTTACATCATGTTAAGCGGTGCTCTGCTGTTACAGGATCGTCAGGAAACCGTGTTACATTTTTATGCCCGGCGTTTCGGTAAAGTAGTGATTCCGCTTCTTTGCTACTATGTACTGTTTCTGGATTTCAATCACATTTTTGACGAATCTCTGGGAAACGGCATTCTGGTATCCTTACAGATGATTTTGTCCGGTGCTCCCAGCTTTGCTCCCCAGTTCTGGCTGGTGTACACCCTGATTGCCCTGTATCTGTTTACTCCTTTCCTGCGGAAAATGTTAAAAATCCTCAACACACAGATGCTCCAGACTTTGGTTTTACTCATTCTGATTTTAAACCTGCTGACCTCCTATCTGCCTCTTTTAGGCATCAGTTTCGGCGTGACTTCCTCTCTGGCATCCTGGCTGGGGGTTTATATTCTCGGCTACTTTATGACGACAAAAGAAGCAGCCAGAAACAACCGGTTGTATCTGCACATCGGTGTGTTCTGCCTGCTTCTCTCCATCCTGATGGCTTATACCATCCCGGAAAATATTGCTTATATTTCCAACTGTGTACCCACCACACTGTTTATCTGCTGCGCTCTTTTTGCCCTGGTTCGCAGCTGCGAAGGCTTTTTTGCAAAGCCGCATCGCATCCTGGGATTTTTCTCACGCTACAGCTATTCCATCATTCTGGTGCACTGGTATATTCTGTTTGTAGTCGTGGAATCCCATCTGGGTATCACTCCCACCAGAGGACGGATTTTCGGCGGCACTCTGGCCACAATCGTCCTTACCTTCTTTCTGTCTGCTGCCTACGGCTTTGTCTTTGAAAATCTGGTAATTCTGCCCTTACAGTATGTATGGAACCGGTTCTGTGGCTGGGTCGCAAAGGCTTCCAAACAAGCTTAATGTTTCTTTTCCTTTCGTTCCAGCCAGAGGAAGAAAATCACATTGAGACAAATTCTTTTTATGTTCACGTAAACTTTTTCATTTAAATTTTTCCAGGAGCCCATACAGAAAGATCGTAACCGCCAGCAGATCAGCACTGCCGCCCGGGCTGATATTCTCCCGGATAAAGCAGGCATCCAGTTCTTTTAATTTCTGTTCTGCATCCTTTTGGTAAGCACCACCTTCCTTCAGGAAAGCCTGAAAGGTATGCTGCACGTTTTCTAAGGTATGCACATTTCTCCGGGATAAAATATTACTGTCTTCCACATGACTCATCAAGGTACACAGGGTCTGGAGTTTTACGGCATTCCAGTCTCTTCCCTCTTTTACCCCTGCTGCCATCACAGGAAATGCCAGCCTGCAAACAGAAGGAAAGCCAGCCACTGCCTCTCCACGGATTCCTCTCGCTCCATAGCGTAACAGCACCTGTTCTCCGTGGGTTTGCTCCTCTGTCTCTTTCCATTCTTTTCGGTAAAGTTCCTCCAGTTCCTGCTGCAATGGTACACTCACCATTTTCTGTTCCATGGCAAACAAACCAGCCTCCGTCACCGGAGTACGCTGGTCTGCCAGAAGAATGGCTGCCCCGCTGCATAAAATACCCAGGGAGAAAATCAGCCCTTTGTGGGTGTTGACTCCCTGGGTCACAGTAAACATGGCTTTTTCCGCCTGCTTTCCGATTTCTCTGATTCCTTCAAAAGCTTTTTCCGGGGTTTCCCCATGCTTCCAGGCATAGGCTGCCATCCGGCAAAAATAAGGCTCCAGTGCCTCTGCGCTTCTTTCAAAGGTATGGAAATTCATATCCCGATGGGCACCATTGGAATAGGAATCCACTAACCCAGGTTTCGGAGTGGTAATCAACTCCTCCATCAGTGCCCATCTCGCTATTTTCCCCAGTTCCCGTGGAATCCTTCTTTCCTCATCCATAGCTTTTCTATGCCTTCTTATTCCGTAAAAGTAAAGGGCTTCACCTGTCGTACCACATCCATAATCGTTCCGTCACGACTTTCAATAATGCCTACCACACGCTCTCCGAACTGTACTTTTTCCGGCACACCGGTAATACGGTAGGCAATGTCCCTTAGTTCCTCGATCGTCTTAAAAGGCAAGTCTACATCCTTCATACAGTCAATCAGGTCCTGCCGTCTAGGATTGATGGCAATACCATAATCTGTCACCACCACATCAATGGACTCGCCCGGTGTCGTCACGGTCGTGACTTCCGTACAGACTGCCGGGATTCTTCCCTGTACCAGCGGTGTAATGACAATGGAGCATTTGGCACCTGCTGCCGTGTCCGGATGTCCTCCCTGGGCTCCGGTGATGATGCCGTCAGAACCTACCACTACATTACAATTGAAATTCACATCTACTTCCAGGGTTGCCAGAATCACAAAATCCAACTTATTTACTACCGCGCCTTTGTTGAAAGGGTCTGCATATTCTCCCGCAGAAATCCGGAAGTGCTTTAAATCTTTCACAGACTCCACTGCTGCCAGATCAAAATCCTGGGTATCTAACAGGCAGTCTACCTGATTATTGATTAACAAATCACACATGGGCTTTGTCAGTCCACCTACGCCAAACCGCATGCGGATATTTCGTTCTTTCATGATTTTGGCCAGAGATATGGTGGAAGCAATGGAGGCTCCTCCCACTCCTGTCGA
>USSP01000041.1 GCA_900557385.1 uncultured Lachnospiraceae bacterium | reverse complement strand
ATCAACTGTTTTCATCCAACCCGCTCCACATCATTTCAGGGATTCTATTCCTGCATTTCCTGCGTATCATCCGTCTCCTGTTCCTCATCGGTTGCTTCTTCCTGCTCCATCTCCTGCGGTTCCCCAAGATCTTCAAGATCCATTTCTTCCAAATCATCCATATCCTGAAAACTGCGATCCAAAATCACACGGATAATCGATCCAAGAATATAAAAAATAATCAGGACAAGTAACAATTGTCTGGTAAAAGGCCAAAGAGGCTGTCCCATTTTGATTGCAATCACACAGTCAACCAGCCCCGCACTAAGCATAACCAATGCCGGTACATTATTTGTCTTCATTGTGTTTCATTCCTTCAAATGACTTTGATCGGCTTTCCCACCGATTTAATTGTAAAATCACCGGTCTCACAATCCAAAATAACCGTTCTTCCATAATTAAGCCCTGTATCCTGTGCCACAAGAGGAATCTTAAGTTCCTCCAGAACCAGCTTTGCTTCCTCCTCATTGCGTTCACCTACATGTCCTACCGAAGAGAGTCCACTCATCTCAAACATGCATGCGCCTCCCGCAATCTTGGCAACAAGACGCCGCTGATTGGCGCCAAGTGCAAGTACCTGCTTAAGCAACTCGCGGATACCGGTATCTCCAAACTTTGCAATGTTGATATTATTTTTCAGCTTCGTACTGTCCGGCAGCATATAATGAACCATACCGCCCACCTTTGCGACCGGATCATATAACGTCAGACCGATACAAGATCCTAATCCCAGTGTTGTCAACGAATCCGGGGCTTTAGCGACATTAAGATCCGCCATCCCCACCTTAATCATCTCTCCCATAATCCCTTATCTCCTACAACTGAATTCCCAGAGATGAAAGAATTTTAGCATAGGAATCTTCTTCCGGCATAAGAATAAAGTAGCCGTTGATCATGTATTCATCCCCAAACTCCGTTTCAATCAGCAATGCATTATTTCCATACTGTCCAAACTGGATTGCCGGTACACTAAGGATCGCTGCAGCCATATCAACTGCAATATGCGGAACCGACGGCGCAATCGTCATATTTGTCATTCCGGACAAGGCTGACAGATAAGATCCCGCAATAATATTACCGATTTCTTTCATAGCGGACAGATCCATCTCGTCAAACGGTTCCTGATTATCCAGGTCCTTACCCATCAGGCGATTCACCAGATAATGTGCCGAGTCCATCTTCATCAAAAACATCATGCTTCCTGATATATCATTGGACACTTCTAAGAAAATGCCGACAATAATTTCATCCTCCGGACAGATGGCAGACCCAAGCTTGGATGCCTCCATCAGTTCCACTTTCGGTACGTTCATATTGATCTGTTCATTTAACATGCTTGCCAATGAAGTCGTCGCATTACCGGCGCCGATATTACCAATCTCCTTCAGGACATCCATATACATATCATTCACATGATCCAGTGAAAAATTACTCATATATTCCTCCAATAATATATATAGTGAGGCAATGCCTCACTATACATTCTCCTTCTCATCAACAATGGAATTGATCTCAAACAGAGAGATAAGCTGGTCTCCGTTCTTGCCGATTCCGTTGATAAAAGAATCTTTAATATGACTTGAATTGATGTTATTTGTCTCAATCTGATCCGGTGAAAGTGTTACCACCTCACATACCTGATCGACAATCACTCCAAGCGATCCTTTTTCTTCAAGCTTCAAAATAATGATACGCGATGCATTTGTAATCACATCCTCATCAAGCCCCATTTTGGTACGGATGCTCATTACCGGTACAATCTCACCTCGCAGGTTAATAATTCCTTTGAAATATACCTGTGCTTTCGGCACACGTGTAATCTTCTGCATACGAACAATATTATCTACATAACGAATATCAATTCCGTATTTTTCGCTTCCAATCTGGACAACGATATACTGCTTTGTTTCTGTCTGTGTTGTTTCGATTTTATTATCTGCCATGTGCTTCACCCCCGTTACATCAAAGTATTGGCATCAAGAATCAGTGCAACTTCGCCATCACCAAGAATGGTTGCTCCGCTGATCAGCTTATTACCGTTAATGTACTTACCTAATGACTTGATTACGATTTCCTGCTGACCGATCAGCTTGTCCACAACAAGACCAACCTGACTGTCACCACGTTTTACAATGACAACGGTAAGGTTTTCCGGTCCATTCTCAAGCGGTTCGATATCCAGGATTTTATCCAGACGGATAAGAGGAATCACATTACCACGAAGATGGATCACTTCTTTTGCCTCTACGTACTTGATATCGGTAACCGGAATATTCTCAATATTCGCGATAGATCCAAGTGCAATCGCATATTTTTCATCGCGAACTTCAACCATGAGAGCCTGAATGATAGCAAGTGTAAGCGGAAGGCGAACCGTAAAGGTCGTTCCCTCACCCAGTTTTGTCTGTACTTCTACATCTCCGCCAAGCTGCTCAATATTGGACTTAACAACATCAAGTCCAACACCTCTTCCGGAAATATCTGTAATCTTCTTTGCCATAGAGAAACTTGGCATAAACAAAAGATTGATAATTTCCTTCTGTGTCATCGCATCCGCCTGCTCCGGCGTAATAATGCCTCTCTCGATTGCTTTCTCCCTGACTGCCTCTGTATCAATACCGGCACCATCATCTCTGACTTCAATTACTACGTTGTTGCCATCCTGATATGCATCCAGGAAAATAGATCCGACTTCAGGTTTGCCTTTTGCAACTCTGACATCATTTGGTTCAAGTCCATGGTCTGCTGAATTTCGCAGCATATGCATCAGAGGATCTCCGATTTCATCTACTACAGTTCTGTCAAGTTCTGTATCTTCACCAGTCATATACAGTTCCATTTTCTTATCCAGCTTTTTGGAAAGATCCCGGATCATTCTGGGGAACTTGGTCACTACACTCTCAATAGGTACCATTCTTACCTTCATAACAGACTCATGTAAGTTCGTGGTGACACTCTCCAGATATTCGACCTGTTCGTTGAATTCACTTCCCACATTGCCGATGGAACCTGTCGCAGACACCAGAGAGTTCTTCGCAATGATAAGTTCACTCACAAGATTCATAAGAGAATCCAGTTTTTCGATATCTACACGGACGGTACGGTTTACTACAGGTTTGGAAACTGTCTTTTTCTCTGTATTTTTAGCCGGTGCTGCCTCTGTCTTTGCAGCAGGAGCAACAGCTGTTGTCTTTTCTGCTTTCGGCTCTTCTTTCTTAGGCTCTTCCGGTTCCTCATCCACTGTGACAGTCGCATTGGGATCCCATGCCGCGCCCTTGGCAGATTCAATTTCAGACACGTTGAGTACTGCGGCGAGCAACTTGTCCAGGCTGCACTCCGTAATGCAGATCAGGGAAAAATCAAAATCAAATTTCTCATCCTCAATGTCCTGTACAGGAGGGCAGGATACCATAATCTCACCCAGTTCTTCAATTGCCTTAAATACCAGGAATGCTCTCGCTGCCTTTAAAATACAGGTCTCCTGTACCTTGACAGTCAGTCCATATACCTTTTTGCCCTGAGCAAGTGCCTCTTTTAATACCGTAATCTGGGAACTGTCCAGTTTGATTTCACGCCATTTTTCTTCCGATGCTCCGGGTTCTGATACCGGAGCTGCAGGTTTCTCCTTGGGTGCTTCGGCTGCCGGAGTCTCCCCACCTTTTCCTTCATTTAATACATCGTTGAGCAATTTGATCAGCGGTGCATTATCATTGGTTCCTTCATCTGCGGTATTCTGAATATTGTCCACATACTCTTCCAGTGCATCCAGACACTGAAACAGAATATCAATCATGTTTGCTTTCACTTTAATATTGCCATTGCGGACTTCCGAAAAGACATTTTCCATATCATGGGTCAGAGTCTGCATTCTCTTATAACCCATAGTTCCTGCCATTCCTTTCAGGGAATGTGCTGCGCGGAAAATCTCATTGATGGTATTTTCACTTTCGGGATTCTGCTCCAAGTCCATAATCTGTGTATTCAGGTTCTGGATATGCTCTCTTGATTCGTCAAGGAAAATTTCTAGATATTGGCTTACGTCCATTTATTTTACCCCCACGTTTAATATGATTTCCTGTGCGATCTGCTCTAACGGAACGATCTGATTTGCCATTCCTGTTGCCACGATGCTTTTGGGCATTCCGTAGACCGCGCATGTGCTTTGTTCCTGTGCAATGATATGCACTTTTTTGGTTGCTGCTAAATTCTGGATTCCTTTTGTTCCGTCTGCTCCCATTCCCGTCATGACAACGCATACAATTTCGTCATAAGGGCTGTCGGTCAGCGATTCATACATATAATTAGCACAAGGTTTTACTCCCTCTCTGGGTGGCTCGTCTGAATAATGAATGCTGCATTTACCACCGATGCGGCTCTGTACATTCATATGCTGACCACCTCTCGCCAAATATACGTGTCCAGCCTCCAGGACATCTCCCTCTTCTGCTTCCTTGACTTCCAGTTCACTGAGTGTATTGAGTCGTTCTGCAAAAGAAGCGGTAAAACCTACCGGCATGTGCTGTACGATCAGCACTGGTGCTTTTAGGTTTTTCGGCAATCTCGGAATCACTGACTGAAGTGCCTTGGGTCCGCCTGTGGAGCTTGCGATTGCCACCACCCTTTTTCCGGTGATCTCGCCTGCATGTTTATGTACAATCTCCACAATCTTTTTGGACATCTGGATTTCTTCCAGCGTAAATGTTTTGCCAAAAGTAGGCGGATGTCCTGATGCAACAGCTTCCAATGTGTCAAGCATGCGGTTTTTAAAGTTCTCTTCCCGGCAGCTTAAGGCATTAATCGGCTTGTGTACAAAATCCAGTGCCCCTAATTCCAGCGCATCCAGAGTGGTTTTGGCTCCTTCCTTTGTATCTGTACTTGCCATCATTACCTTGGCAGAAATCTTTCTGCGTTGTAACTCCTTCAATAAGGAGATTCCATCCATTACCGGCATATTTACATCAAGTACAACTGCATCATATTTCTTTTTCAGTAGTAATTCCAGTGCTTCCTGACCATTGGTTGCCCGATCCGCTACTTGGAATCTTTCATCATGGTCTATTATATCACACAGCACTCTTCTCATGAGTGCAGAATCATCAACTACGAGGATATTTTTCATCTTTTTTTCCTTTTATTCACCATTTCACGCACTTTTTAGCGATTCATTTCTTTATGTCTGTGTTTTCGTTCTTCCTCAAAGATATATCGAATGATTTCTTCTCTTTCATCTACATTCAGATTAACATACTGTACCCGGTGCTCATAGATGCCTGCTTTCCCCTGGACTTCCTTGACACTTAAAATTTTTCCCACCAATTCATATTTCTTTTTCTGACCATTCAGCATCAGATAGTAAGTACAGTAGATCAGGCTGTCTTTCTCGTATTTCTGGGTTGACACAAAGCGAAGTCCTCCTCCACTGATATCCACGATTACACTTCGTTTCAAGGGCAGACCGGGAATCAGGTGATAATCATCTTGTTCCACCGCTATCTTTTCTTCTTCCAGCAGATCTCTTGCTTCCATTTCCAATGCACAGCTGAAACGATAATACTCTCGTCTCTGGTATTTGCGAAGATTACTGGTCAGTTCCAACACCAGAATATACACATTATTGCTCTTATATCGATCAATGATCTGCACAAAGCATTGATACGGTCCCTGCTCCGTATAAAAGCAAGCATTGAATTCCGCATCTACCGGAAGCAGAATCAATTTGGTTTTCTCCATAGGCATCATGATTTCCAGACGATCCTCTGAGAGTACATCATACACCGTACTGATATATATTTTCTTCAGATTTTCACCAGTGTCCGCGGACGCCTTTTCCACATATTGCAGTTCCACTTTCTGACCGGGTTTTACATAATTTGTCAACATATCACCGTCTTCTCCTGTCTCTATCTAGCCTAATTTCTTGCCATTAATAATATGGGAAAAGAATGCTGCCATTCCTCTCTTCTTCACTTGCCCGTTCATATCCATATTCATAAGCGACGCTGCCATTTTCTGATATGCCAGTGCTGATTTTGCACTAGAATACTGGATAGAAACCGGCATCTGCTGCATAACCGCGTTGGACAATAAGGAATCCTGCGGAACTGCTCCCAGATATGTCATAGGAAGCTTCAGATATAACTCCACTACAACATTCAACTTCTGAAAAAGTGCCAATCCATCATCCTCATTATTAACCCTGTTGGCAATCACTTTGATTTTCGTATCTTCCTGCTTGTATCTGGCATGCCTGGACAGGGCTTTTAATAAAGAATAGGAATCGGTGATAGAGGTTGGTTCCGGAGTCGCCACCAGAAGAATTTCTCCGCTTGCCACCAGAAATTCCATAACTGCATCGGAAATACCTGCCCCGGTATCCACGATGATGATATCGGCAATGGCATCCAGTTCTGCCAAATTTTGGATAATGTAAGTCAGATAATCCCTGCTTAAATTGGCCATTCCCGTAATACCGGAGCCTCCGGAAATAAATCCTATGCCTTCCGGTCCCCAGGTAATAATATCCCGGATACTCTTTCCCTGATAAATCAAGTCACAGAGATTATATTTCGGAATTGTACCAAACATGATTTCAATATTCGCAAGTCCAAAATCCGCATCCAGAATAATGACTTTCTGTCCCAGACGTTTCAACTGAATTGCAAGATTGATGGCAGTATTCGATTTACCAACACCGCCTTTTCCACTTGTCACTGTAATCACGCGTGCCAGTGGACGGGATGACTGTCCGTTTGCCTTTATGATATTTCTAAGATTTTGTGCCTGATCCATACTATGCCTTTCCACCTAAGAGCAGTTTTACGGTTTTCTGCGGACTGAAAATTTCGATATCATCCGGTACGTTCTGTCCGCAAGTCACATAAGAAAGTGGTGCACCTGTAAACAATTTCAGATTGAAAAGATTTCCCAAATATGCGGTTTCATCCAGCTTGGTAAAAATAAGCTTATAGTCCGAAACCTCCTGATACGCCTTAGCAATTTCCAAAAGATCTCTATATTTGGTTGTCGCGGACAGAACCAGATAAACTTCCTTCTCTGCCAGTTGTTCTATACTTTGAATAAACTCTCTCACTGCATTGCGCTGTTCTTCATTCTGGTATGCATGACCTGCAGTGTCCACCAGTACATAATCGTAATCCTTAAAATCTCTCAACGCCTTCTCGGCTTCATCTGCAGAATATACGATTCTAAATGGCACCTCCAGAATATTGGCATAGGTTCTCAGCTGCTCTGCCGCTGCGATTCGATAGGTATCTGCTGTCAGGAGAACTACCCTTTTCTTCTCCATCACATGGAATTTGGATGCAATCTTTGCAATCGTGGTGGTCTTTCCCACACCGGTAGGTCCTACAAAAAAGAGAACTTTAGGTCCCGTGGCAGCCGGGGTAATGCACTCCGGCTGTCCAAATTTCAGTATCATCTTCTGATACGTATTGGCCAACGCCACATCAAAAGGATATCCCGGTTTACTGCCACGGCGGATCTCATCAATGATTTCACAAGCATACTTATCGTCTACCTCGTTTTCCACCATCGTCCGGTGAACCAGTTTTAAAAAGGTCTCCAATTCATCATTTTTTTCTTCCGCAGGCTCTTCCTTCTCCACGATTTCCTTTTCGTTCTTCTCTTTCCCGGGCTTCTGGAGCTGTTTCTCCAGAAGGGTCTGCAAACTCTCTAATCGTTCCTCTATGATCGTTTCTTTTTTTACTTCTTTTTCCGGTTCCTCCGGTATGATATTGGGATTATTATATAATGCACTGTTGATCGGCTTTGCAGCAGGAGCCGGTATCGTTCTCGCCATAGGGCGTTTCTCCGTCTCTTCTTCCAAGGCTGCTGTCACTTCAACATAGGGACCGGAAAAAATGTATCGCAATCCCTTTTTCTTTACCGTCTTTACGTTCATGACCACCAAGGCCGATCCCATTTCCTTTTTCGCCGCTTCAATTGCTTCGTTTTCTGTCTTGCCCTGAAATTTTTTTATGATCATTTATGCACTCACCATCCCTACTGATTGTAATTCTACATTGGAATCGATCTCATTGTAGGACACAACGATCAAATCCCGGTAATAGTCTTCTGTCAATTTTTTAAAGTAAACCCGGACAATCGGAGAAGTAATCACAATGGGGGTCTTTCCCACTTCTTCCATTCTCTTCATCTCCTTGCCTACAGCCTCGATAATCGCCTTGGAACGTTCCGGATCCAGTCCCAGATAGGAACCCTGCTCCGTATGTTTCACACTGGCCATAATTTCCTTTTCCAACTTGGGATCCAGTGTCACTACACTGGTGGTTTCACCGGCACTAAAGTATTTACTGGAAATCGCCCGTTTCAGGCTTTGACGCACATATTCCGTCAAAATATCCACATCCCTTGTGGTAGGCGCATAATCTGCAAGAGTCTCAAGGATGGTCAGCAGATCACGGATAGAAATCCCCTCACGCAACAGATTCTGCAGCACCTTCTGAATTTCTCCCAATCCTAAAAGCTTGGGAACCAGTTCCTCCACCAGAGACGGATTGGAATCCTTGAGATTATTAATCAGATTCTGCACATCCTGTCTGGTAAGCAGTTCATCAATGTGCTCACGAATAACCTCTGTCAGATGCGTTGCAATAATAGAAGGAGGATCTACCACGGTATATCCCAGGCTCTCAGCACGCTCCCGCTGACCTTCTGTAATCCAGATTGCCGGTAGGTGGAAAGAGGGTTCAAAGGTAGGAATACCTGTGATCTCTTCTTCTACATAGCCCGGATTCATTGCCATATAGTGGTCGAAAAGGATTTCTCCCTCACTGACCTGAATTCCTTTTACTTTAATAATATACTGGTTTGGATTCAGCTGAATATTATCACGCAGACGGATGATCGGTACCACTGTACCAAGTTCCAGTGCGATCTGTCTACGAATCATAACCACACGATCCAACAGGTCACCACCCTGATTGACATCAGCAAGGGGAATGATTCCATAACCAAACTCCAGTTCAATGGGATCCACCTGCAACAGGCTGTTTACATTCTCTGTATGTCGGATCTCGTCTGCCTGTGCCTCCTCCTGCTCCACCTTTTCTTCAATCTTGGCAGTCTCAATCGTTCCCTGCATAATCCGCGCGCATACGATAAAAGCCACACCCAGGCCAACGAAGATAATGGGATTTAAAGGTGTCACAATTCCCAGTGCTGCAATAACTGCACCTACCAGATACAACACCTTGGGCACGCCAAACAGCTGTCCAATCAGTACGGTGCCAAAATCCGCATCTTTACTTCCTTTGGTAACAAGAATACCGGTGGAAAGAGAGATCAACAGAGAAGGGATCTGACTGACCAGTCCATCACCTATGGTAAGAACCGCATAGGTGTTCAGCGCCGTGCTGATATCCATTCCCTGGCGCATCATACCCATAATAATACCGCCGATCAGATTGACAAACGTAATAATCAATCCTGCGACTGCATCTCCCTTTACATACTTTACAGCACCATCCATGGAACCAAAAAAACTTGCTTCCTCCTGGATCTTATCACGTCTTCTCTTTGCCTCCGCATCATCAATGGCACCGGTATTTAAGTCAGCGTCAATAGCCATCTGCTTACCGGGCATTGCATCCAATGTGAAACGTGCGGTTACCTCTGCCACACGCTCAGAACCTTTGTTGATTACCAGGAACTGGATCAACAGCAAAATAATAAAGACGATAGCGCCCACCACCAGGTCGCCGCCACCCATGTATTCACCGAAGGTGGAAACTACATTACCGGGATTACCGGTCGTCAGAATCAACCTCGTAGAAGAAACATTCAGGGAAATTCTGAAGATGGTGGTAAACAACAGAATCGTAGGGAAAAAGGACATATCCAGCGGTTCTTTAGAGAACATACATCCAAACATAATTATAAATGCAATGGAAATATTAAATGCAAGCAGAATATCCAACAGCCAGGAGGGAATAGGCACAATGAACATGACAAATGCTGCTAACAAATAGAGAGCAACGCCCAAATCCTGTTTTTTCATAAATGCCTCTTCCTCCTTTCTTTCATCTTTTCATTAAGCTTTGCCCTGTAAGTGATAAACGTAAGCTAATACCTCTGCCACCGCCTGGTACAATTCCGGCGGAATAGCCTGTCCAATATCCACATTGGCATACAGGGTACG
>USSP01000040.1 GCA_900557385.1 uncultured Lachnospiraceae bacterium | reverse complement strand
AGGAGAATACAACAATGGCTAGAAAGAAAATTGTAGCCGGTAACTGGAAGATGAACATGACTCCCAGCCAGGCTGTAAAATTAGTAGAAGAGTTAAAACCTCTGGTACAGAATCCGGATGTGGACGTAGTTTACTGCGTACCCGCGATTGATATCGTACCGGTAGTTGAGGCTGTAAAAGGAACCAATGTAAAAGTTGGTGCTGAGAACATGTATGTTGAGGAGAAAGGTGCTTACACCGGAGAAATTGCTCCCGACATGTTAGTAGATGCAGGTGTTGAGTACGTGATTATCGGACATTCCGAGAGACGTGACTACTTCAAGGAGACCGATGCTTTCCTGAACCAGAAAGTAAAGAAAGCATTCGAGCACAATCTGACTCCGATTCTCTGTTGTGGTGAGAGCCTGGAGCAGAGAGAAATGGGCGTAACCATGGATTGGATTCGTTTACAGATCAAATCTGACTTAGCCGGCATCACTGCTGAGCAGGTTCAGAAAATGGTAATCGCTTACGAGCCTATCTGGGCAATCGGTACCGGTAAAACTGCTACTACCGAGCAGGCTCAGGAAGTTTGCAAAGGCATCCGTGACTGCATCGCTGAGATGTACGATGATGCTACTGCACAGGAAGTTCGTATCCAGTACGGCGGTTCTGTAAATGCCGGCAATGCTGCAGAGTTATTCGCACAGCCTGACATCGATGGAGGACTGGTTGGCGGTGCATCTCTGAAATCGGACTTCGGTAAGATCGTCTGTTATGAGGCATAATGCTCTTGATTTACTATTAAACATGCTATATAGAAAAACAGGCATCTCATGAGGGATGTCTGTTTTTGAATGTCACAACAAAAACAGTAGGATATAAGATAGAAACAATGAAAATTCTGCAGAAAATTATGACAGCGTTAGCTGTATTGGTATTTCTTTTGTTAGCAGGTGTATTGATCTGCGCAGTGAATCCGAATCTTTCTCAGGCAGTGGGCAGTAAAATAAGCAGTCTGACAGCAAATCGTGGGAATGGACAGGTGGTGTCAGATGCCGGAACCAATGAGACCCAGACGATGGAAACGCAGATACAGGACGAAAGTTCACAGGATTCAAATTCCCTGACGATATCAGGAAATGAACAAACTTCCGGAACGGAACAGCAACCTGCATCCGGGATCGCCAGGAAGCCAATGGAAGATGGTTTGTATGTGAAGGATTATCCCGACCCTTATCAGGCGCCGGAACAGGATCAGATACAGATTCCGGGAGAGGTACAGGGATATACGGGACTGGAGCCTGTTCAGGACAGCAGTGAACAGGTCAATGAGGATAGCCTGGATGAAATCGTTCAGTATGTAGGATATGGAGAAAGCGGAGAAGGTCTGACTTTTTCGGAAAAGTTTTATCCATATTATCATATGCTGGATGATAACACGCAGTCGTTGTATCGTCAGATCTATGCCAACGCACAGGCATTGAATAATCGATTTGCACCCATTGTCAGAGCAAGTCAGAAAGAACTAAAGAATGCATTCGAGGCAGTTGTGGGAGATCATCCGGAACTCTTCTGGCTGAATACTTCCTATCAATGTCAGTATGTTCCGTCGGGAGTCGTTGCGGAGATTACACTGGATTTTAACCGGACAGCAGATCAATGGGAAATATCCAAAAGGGATTTTGAAGCGGGCGCACAGAAAATACTGGATCTAGCAGGAAATCCGGAAAACGGAGGAATGACGGATGCGGATGCAGAGGTGGCAATCCACGATGCCCTGCTTTCTCAGATAAGCTATGATACCGCTGCAGAGTTCAATCAGAGTGCCTATAGTGCACTGGTGAACGGTGTGACAGTCTGTGCCGGATATGCCAGAGCCTATCAGTATTTATGCCAGAAATGTGACATCCCTTGTTATTATTGTACCGGTTATGCCGGACAAAATCATGCCTGGAATATTGTGGGATTGGATGATGGATATTATAATGTGGATGCCACATGGGATGATGCGGCATCGGATATCCATGCTTATTTTAATAAAACGGATGCGGATTTTGCTACAGATCATATCAGACGGGATTTATCCGTTTATTTGCCGCCGTGCAATGGTGAAGCCTATCATTATGCTTCCCAACAGGCAGAAAATGCGGGAAATAGCGGAGGAGAAACAACATCCCAAAGTCTGAACCAGCTGGAATTCGATCCTAACAGCTATTATGGCTATGGAGATAATCATACATTGCGGACCCTGGGAGATACTGGAATTTCGGAACTGGATGTAAAGACTACCTTAAAGGACTATTATGATGCCTGCTATGAAAAAACAACCACTGCCCAGGGAAACAACTTCACCTTTCAGATTGTAGTCAGTGATTATCAACTAATGGAGGACATTTACAATTCCTATGTCAATCATAGCTATGAAGAAGGATATGGGAAGCGGGCACTGGCACAGATCGGGGCATCCTCCTGGAACATGCGTGTGAATATTGAGGCGTTACAGGGTGATTTTTATCTGATTACTCATACCGTGACATATTAGAAAGACAGAAGATTGAAAATGGAAACAAGAGATATTTTGGAACAGGTAAAAACAGGAGCCATGACAGTGGAGGAGGCAGAAGGCTACTTTCGTCGTGCTCCCTTTGAAGAGATGGGATTTGCAAAGCTGGATATGCATCGCAAGCTGCGTAGTGGCTTCGCTGAGGTAGTGTTTTGCAGCGGCAAGGCAGATGAGCATTTGCTGGCGATCTATGAGCGTTTATATGAAGCAGATGGTGAGGTATTTGGAACCCGGGCAAGTCAGGCTCAATATGAACGGATCCGGGAGTGTTTTCCCCAAGTGGTTTATGACCCGAATTCGCATATCTTGAAGATCGAAAAGGAAAAAGACCATATAGGAAAAATCGTAGTGTGCACGGCAGGAACGGCAGATATCGCAGTGGCTGAGGAAGCTGCACAGACAGCGGAATATTTTGGCACAAATGTTGAACGGATTTATGATGTGGGAGTCAGCGGAATGCATCGTTTATTCTCCAGACTGGAGACGAATCAAAGTGCCAATTGCGTGGTGGCAGTAGCGGGAATGGAAGGAGCACTTGCCAGTGTGATTGGCGGTCTGGTGGACAAACCGGTGATTGCAGTTCCTACTTCGGTAGGTTATGGTGCCAGTATGCATGGGCTTTCTGCCTTACTGACGATGATTAATTCCTGTGCAAACGGAATTGCAGTGGTAAATATTGACAATGGTTACGGAGCCGGCTATATGGCAACACAGATTAACAGATTGGCTTGTCAGAATCCTGAGCAGGAGTCATTCCATGAGTGAGATTAATCGTAAGATTCATGAACTGCATCAGGTGGATATGATGTCAGGGAGAGAAGGATGGCTTTCCCAGTTTCATCCTCTTTCCAAGGTTCTGGTAACAGTCATCTATATTTTGACCGTTGTTTCTTTTGATAAATACGATCTGGCAGGGCTTTTACCGATGGCTGTTTATCTGTTTATCGTCATGAGCCTCCATGGTCTGACCTTCCACACGATTTGGAAAAAGGCAGGCCCTCTTTTTCTGGTGGTAGGTCTTGTAGGGGCGGTGAACCCTTTTCTGGATTCTACACCGCTTTTTATGGTGGGGAAGATGACGGTGACCGGAGGAATGGTGTCCTTAGTGACATTGGCTCTTAAGGGGTGCTATGCGCTGTGTGCCTCTGTGATTTTAATTCTTTCCACTTCCATGGAAGAAATATGCTATGCGTTGCAGATATTGCACTTTCCTAAAGAATTAATCACGGTTCTTTTGCTGATCGACCGGTATGTGATCGTGTTTATGAAAGAAGTGGAACGAATGAGTCAGGCTTATTCCCTTCGTGCACCCCGGCAAAAGGGGATTCATTATAAAGTATGGGGATCGATGCTGGGACAATTGCTGTTACGCAGCATGGATCGCGCAGAAAATGTATATGAAAGTATGAAACTGCGGGGCTTTCAGGCAACCTTTACGTTACAGGGAAAGCATTATGGCAAGACAGGTTCGGTGAGTTTTGTAGTGGTATGGGGATTTTTGTTTCTGTGTCTGCGCTTAGGGGCTGTCCAGACTTTTCTTCATTTATTTATGGTTAGATAGACAGGTATAAAATGGTTTTTTTTGAAAATGTTAGTTTTTGTTATGATAAAGTAAAGACGAATTACTCCAGAAATGTGTTGGAAAATATTTCTTTTCAGATACAGGAGGGAGAGAAGATCGGCCTGGCAGGAGCCAATGGTGTGGGAAAATCCACACTGTTAAAACTTCTTGTAGGGCTTCTGGATCACTATGAGGGGAGGATTACCGTGGATGGAATTCCGGTGGAACCCAGCAGATATCCACAGATCAGAGAGCGAGCAGCCTATGTGTTTCAGGATTCCGACAGTCAGCTTTTTATGAATACGGTATATGAGGATGTGGCTTTTGCTCCCCGTAATTACGGATTACCGGCGGAAGAAGTGGAACATCGCGCACTGGAGGCTTTACGGGCGGTTCATATGGAGGCAAAAAAGGATCGCCAGATTTATCGGCTTTCCGGGGGAGAGAAAAAACTTGCATCCATTGCCACGGTACTTTCTATGGAACCTAAGGTGCTGCTGATGGATGAGCCCTCCGTTGCCCTGGATCCGCAGAACCGGAGAAATTTGATTCATATATTGCAGGGATTGCAGGTAGCACAGGTAATCGCATCTCATGACCTGGATTTTTTGTATGATACCTGCGACAGAGTTCTGGTATTATCTGGTGGAAAACTCGTTGCAGATGATACGCCGGATCAGGTACTTTTGAATGAGCAGCTCATGCAGACACACGGATTAGAGTTGCCTTTATCCTTTTCAAGGAGAGGCACATCATGTATAATATAGTTAAGTGATGGTTGATCACGGAAAGGAAGGGCTTTTTTATGAGAAATTTCATTGCATTTATCAACGATTATATCAAGAAATGTGATTCCAGGATGATGGCATTGGTGAAACTTTGTCTGGGTGTTCTTGGTGTATTGGCGGGACTGACTGTTCCCAAAGAGCACAAGAAGAAGGTAGCAATCGGCAGTGTTATTCTGCTGTTGGCTGCTTATATTCCTCTTGTAGCAGATTGTGTGAACCGGTATTCCAAGAAGCAGAACAGAAAGCCCAGTGAAAAGATGGAACGTCCCCGCTACATTAAACTGGGATAAAGGAACATTTTGGGGGTTACAAATCTTGCGGCTGCAAAGTTTGCAGCTTATGGAAAGGTACACATATTGAAATGAAACGAGAAGATATGGAACAGGTTTTTGACTCGAAATACCTGCGTGTTTTTGATTTGCAGAAAGAAGCGGGAAACCATTATTATAATGCGACCCGTCGTGATATAGAGCATGTGGTGGCAGCCAAATCCGATGAGGAATTTAAAGAAATGCTTCCGGATGCGGTTACCTGCATTGTGATTCTGGAAGAAGCGGGAGAGGAACCCAGACTTTTGATGTCCTATGAGTATCGCTATCCTGTGGGACAGTATCTTTTGAGCCCTCCTGCAGGGCTTATAGACCCGGAGGATTGGGGAGTGGGAAATCCGATTCTGACGGCTGCAGTCCGGGAATTGGAAGAAGAAACAGGATTGAAACCTACCGGAAACGATAAAATAGAAGAGGTCAATCATTTGTTGTTCAGTACGCCGGGAATGACGGATGAAAGTAATGCACTGGTATGTTTGGTATTGCATCAGCATACAGGACTTTCCCAGAAGGGAGCGGTAGGCACAGAGCGTTTTGACGGGTTTGAATTACTTACAAAAGCACAGGCAAAAGAGTTATTAAAGAGTGGACGGGACAAAAACGGTATTTTTTATTCTGTCTATACATGGGCAGCCTTGATTTATTTTGCAGCAGATTTGTGGAAAAGTGAGGATGAAAGGGGAAAATGAAAGAAGAATCACAGGAACTGGCGCAGTACGCCCGGGGGTATGTGACCGTGGATCTGGATGCCATTGTGTCTAATATGCATCATATGAAGGCTAATCTGGCAGAGCAGACGAAGATGATGGGAGTCATTAAGACAGACGGTTACGGTCATGGAGCGGTGCCGATTGCCAGACAGCTGGAAAAACTGGACTTCGTTTTCGGTTATGCAGTGGCAACACCGGAGGAAGCGCAGCTTTTGCGGAGAGCCGGAATGAAGAAGCCGATTCTTATTTTGGGATATACCTTTCCGTATTGTTATGAAAAGCTGGTGGAGGAACAGGTTCGCCCTGCCGTATTTCGCTATGATGCGTTACAGCAACTGGGTGAGACAGCAGAAAAACTGGGAAAAAGTCTGCCTATACATATCAAGGTGGATACCGGTATGAACCGGATTGGTATCCGTCCGGATGAAGCCGGGCTTGCCTTTGTAAAAAAAGCACTGGAAACACCGGGAATTGTGGTGGAAGGTATTTTTACCCACTTTGCCAGAGCAGATGAAGCAGATAAGACAGCAGCGAATCAGCAGTTAGATAAATTCAAAAATTTCTGTGAGGAGATCCGGGAAAAACTGGGGGTACGAATCCCCATCCAGCATTGCTCCAATTCGGCAGGAATCGTGGAAATGAAAGATGCCAATATGGATATGGTACGTGCAGGGATCACGCTTTACGGTTTATGGCCATCGGATGAGGTAAGGCAGGATATTGTGGAACTGACACCGGCACTTTCCTGGTATACGCATATTTCCTATATAAAGACGGTAGAGCCCGGAAATGCTGTCAGCTATGGCGGTACCTTTACGGTGGAGAAGCCTATGCGGATTGCCACAATACCGGTGGGCTACGGAGACGGCTATCCCAGAGGATTATCCGGGAAGGGTTATGTCCTGCTGAACGGAAAAAAAGCACCGATTCTGGGAAGAGTCTGCATGGATCAGTTCATGGTGGATGTGACGGAGATCCCGGAGGCAGAAGAAGGAGAATTGGTGACTCTCTTAGGTTGGGATGGGGAAGAGCATCTTTCCATGGAAACACTGGGAGAATTATCCGGGCGGTTTAATTACGAGCTTGCCTGTGATATAGGAAAACGGATGCCCAGGGTGTATTTGCAGAAAGGTGAGATTGTGGAAACCAGGGATTGTTTCTCTGCTTTTTTATAAACCGGAAACTTCATAACGAAAAATGAATGAACCTTTCTTTCCATGGGAATACTTGACATAGAGATTCTCTGGAAAGGAAGGTTTTTATGCGAAGAGGAGATATCTATTATGCAGACCTGCGGCCTGTAATCGGCTCAGAGCAGGGAGGAATCCGACCGGTGTTAATTATACAGAATGATGTGGGAAATCGTCACAGTCCCACTGTGATTTGTGCAGCCATCACATCACGGCTCAATAAGGCGAATCTGCCTACGCATATTTTATTGGATACCAATGAGTGCGAAATTGTGAAAGATTCGGTGATTTTACTGGAACAGCTGCGTACCATCGACAAGAAGCGTTTGAAGGATAAGGTGTGCCATTTAGACCCGCAGATTATGAACAGAGTGAACCGTGCATTAAAAATCAGTCTGGAACTTTCTACATAACGGAGGAAATCTTGACGGCTGTTTCGATAAATGGTATAGTTTAATTTGCTATTTTATGTTTAAAAGGAGATGGAAAACTATGGACGATGGTGGGCCCACTGTCAGTATCGCAATACTTGTATTTATCATTCTTCTGATTATAAACTTCTTATTGGTTGGTTTTGAAGCCGCATTACAGGGCTTATCCTTACAGGATATCGAGAAACGCCTGGAAGAGGAAAAGGAAAAGGACCGCAAAACCCAGCGGCTCCACAAGATTTTGGAAAAACCGGTGGAACTGATTGTGGCAATCCGGTTACTTCTCAGCATCGGAGATTGTGCCTGGGCGATTGCATTTGCAAGACAAGGTTACTACCTGCTGCTTGTGGCCGGGGTGCTGATTCTGGCGGCAATCAGTTTTTATATTCCCAGTAGTCTTGCACTACGGAATCCGGAGCGATGGGCGTACCGCCTGGTCAATCCGGTATACATACTTTGGAGAGCAACTTCTCCCTTTTATCTGCTGGTGATTTATGTGGGTAAAATTTTGTTATGGGTGCTGCACATTAAAGAAAATCCCCAGTCGGATGACTTGACGGAAGAGGAAATTCTGGACATGGTCAATGAAGGGCATGAGCAGGGAGTCATTGAAGCCAGTGAGGCGGAGATGATTACCAATATCATTGAGTTCGGTGATAAGGAAGCCCAGGATATTATGATTCATCGGGGACAGATTGATGCACTGGATGGAGATATGCATTTCCGTGATGCGATTGACTATCTGTTGACTGCCAATAACAGCCGTTTTCCGGTTTATCAGGAATCTCTTGATCACGTCATCGGAATTCTGCATCTGAAGGATGCCATGCGGATTCATGACCAGAACGAATTGCTGGATCTGCCGATCCGCAAGGTAAAAGGACTGTTGCGGGAACCCTTCTTTATCCCGGAGACACGAAAGGTGGGAGATTTGTTTCGCAGCATGCAGTCGGAGAAGGTGTGGATGGCAATCGCCCTGGATGAGTATGGTCAGACTACCGGTCTTCTTACCATGGAGGATATCCTGGAGGAGCTGGTAGGCGAGATCTGGGACGAGCACGACGAAGCGACCGAGGACTTCCGCAGGCAGTCGGACGGCAGCTGGATCGTGCTGGGCAGCGCCGGCGTGGACGACCTGTACGAGCGGCTGGGGCTGCCGGAGGACGAGGATATCGACTCCAACACGGTGAACGGTCTGGTGCAGGAAAAAACCTGCCATCTGCCCAAGGTGGGCGACCGGTTCACGCTGGGCGAGTACGACGGTGTCGTTACCCGCACGGCCAAGCGCCGCGTGACCGAGGTGCGCCTGACCCCGGCGGAAAAGCCGGAACCGAAGAAGGAAGAAGACGAAAAGCCGCACTTCAACCGGCTGACCAATAAGTAAATCTAAGGGAGGATGCCGTTTTCCAATACGGCCCTATCCTGTGAAAAAGCAAACTCCGGCAGACCGCAGTCTGCCGGAGTTTGCTCTATAAAAATAATTGTTCCGCTGAATATGGCTAAAGCAAAGCGGAAGCCATTAAATGGTTTTGCTTTCCGCCTGCAGATAGGTATACAATGCTCCCACCTGATTGGCTTCGCTGCTGAAATGGCAGGGCACGATCTCGCAGCGGGGCAGACCGATCATGTAAGGTGATTCCCCACGGGAAGCAAACAGCCCGGCATATACCCGGCGCAGATCGTCCAGCAGCAGCGGCTGCTTGCTGATGCCGCCGCCGGGGGGTCGCTTTTTCCCACCCCGCACTACGGTCAGGTTGTAGATCTGCACGGCCACCATCTTGCAGAACCGTTCCAGCACTTCCAGCGCTTCCGGCTCGGCGGCATTGGCGGCATCAAAAAAGAGTTTACCGTTCATGGGGGCATCGGCGGGCAGGCCCTTGCGGGCGCGGTACCACTTGAGCAGGTATTTGGTGCTGCACTGGCAGGCCATGGTTTTTTCGGTATTCTCCCACTCGTCGGCGTTGGTGTTCACAAAGCTGTACTCTCCGGCGGTAAAGTGCACGCCGCGCACCAGCTGGCCATTGGCAATGATGCCGCCGCCCACGCCGGTGCCGATGATAAACACTGCCGCATTGCAGCAGCCCTGCAAGGCACCGGCCCGCAGCTCTGCAATGGCTGCAGCCTTGCCGTCGTTTTCCAGCGTGACACGGCAGCCGCATCTTTCGCGCACCAGCTGCCCCACCTGCGTGCCGGTGTTGTACAGAAGTGCCCCGCCGTTGGAGACATAGCCGGTGTTGGCATCCACAAAGCCGGGCAGCGCCATGGCGATACCGTCCACTTCATCCTTATGCGGTGCATACAGAGCGTATATTGTGTCGAGAAAATGCTCCTGCGTATCCTGCGGCGTGGGCACCGCGCCGCTGTTCGTGCGGTGCATCTGCTCATCCATGACCGAGTATTTGATCTCGGTGCCGCCTACATCAAAAACCATGACCTTCATTGCTGTTCCCTCCGCAAAGCTGATCTTCTTCCTTATTATGGCAAATGCGTGCAAAAAAGTAAAGCCATCCGCAACATGCCGCGAATAGCTTTACTTTAATTTAGAGCTTGCTCAGCTGCGGGCCCTGTGCGGTGTCCTTGACCGCCCAGCCCAGTTCGGTCAGCTGTGCACGGATGGCATCGGCAGTGGCCCAGTCCTTGGCCTTCTTGGCGGCGGCCAGCGCCCCCTAGC
>USSP01000039.1 GCA_900557385.1 uncultured Lachnospiraceae bacterium | reverse complement strand
TGATAATGGTAAATCCGGTAGTCAGTCCCTGGGAAAAGCCAAGGATCAAAAAGCTGATGGTTCCCGTGGCTCCCACTGCTGCCAATGCCTGAACGCCCACATAACGTCCCACAATAATGGTATCCACCATACTGTACAGCTGCTGAAAAATATTTCCTATGATAATAGGAACAATAAACTTTATAATCAATCGGAAGGGACTTCCCTTCGTCATATCCAGTTGCATGGCTTTCCTTACTCCGTATCTGCATCCGATAAATCGTCTGACTCCGCACCAATATTCAAGGTATTCAATGTTCTGCGTCTCATCCGCATCTTCTCTGATGTCTCTAAAATATAATTTTTGACTTCTCTTGCATGTTTAATATGTTCCAGATAAAGCTTAGGATGGGTGGTATCACCGGTATAACAAATTACCGTGCCAAGACCGAAAATACGTTCTCCCAGCGTTTTGGTCAGTTCCACATCCTGAATCTTGTACATATAACAATCATTTTCCACCTTTTTGAAAAAGCCACTGTCTACAGTGACGATCTCTTCTCCTACCAGATACTTGGTAAAAGTGAAGGGCAGTCCGAAAAATACCCAGCGTTTCCGTTCTTCAAATGCCATGTTTCCCTTTTCTTCTCTCATAAGTGATACCTCCCACAATCCTTGATTCTCTGTAACTATAACGGTTATCTGTGCTATTTTAGCACGCCCGAAACAAGCTGTAAATTCTTTTTGCATAAATTTATTTTGGCACATTGCATCCCTTTTTTTGATATGGTAGAATAGACAAAAAGTTGCAAGTCAATGTGTGCATTTTGGCACCGGAAAGGAGAATACAATGACTGCCAAGGAATGTATTTTAACCCGTAGAAGTATTCGTAAATTCAAGGATACCCCTATCGACCATGCTTTAATAGATGAAATTGTTGAAACTGCTTCTTATGCTCCCAGCTGGAAGCATTCACAAATTACCCGTTATGTCGCTGTAGAAGGCGCATTAAAGGATCGTATCGCCGCTGAAGCCACTTCCGCTTATCCCCTTAACGGAGAGATTATCGCTTCTGCTCCCATGCTGATCGTGGCATGTATGGTCACCAAACGTTCCGGTTTTGAACGGGATGGTTCCTATTCCACCAGAAGAAATGACGGCTGGCAGATGTTTGATGTAGGTGTTGCTTCCCAGACCTTCTGTCTGGCTGCTCATGAGAAAGGACTCGGCTCCGTCATCATGGGTATTTTTGATGATCAGATTGTAGCTGACCTTCTTGATTTACCCGATGGACAGGAAGCAGTCGCACTGATTCCCGTGGGATATCCCGATGAAGAGCCTGTAGCTCCCAGACGGAAACCCGTTTCGGATTTATTATCCTATAAAGCATAATTCAAAAATCGAAGAGAAATTTTTCTCTTCGATTTTTTCAAGCAAAGATTTTAATAAAAGCACTTATGAAAGGACAAGGTAACCTAAATATGAGACATTTAATGAGTCCTCTTGATTTTTCCACGGATGAACTGGAGCAGCTTTTCTGCCTGGCCAGTGACATCGAAAAAAATCCGGACAAATACGCCCATGCATGTGACCGGAAAAAACTGGCCACCTGCTTTTATGAGCCCAGCACCCGTACCAGACTGAGTTTTGAAAGCGCCATGCTTCGTCTGGGAGGTCAGACACTGGGATTTGCTGATGCGTCATCCTCTTCCGCTTCCAAAGGGGAAAGCGTAGCTGATACCATTCGTATCATTTCCTGCTATGCGGATATTTGTGCCATGCGGCATCCCAAGGAAGGTGCTCCCATGGTAGCCGCTCACTACTCCGGCATTCCGGTAATCAATGCCGGCGACGGCGGTCATCAGCACCCTACCCAGACATTGACTGATTTAATGACCATTCGTACCTTGAAAGGGCGTCTGAATAACTTCACCATCGGCTTATGCGGCGATTTGAAATTCGGCCGTACCGTCCACTCCCTGATCAATGCATTGGCACGTTACGAAAATGTCCGCTTTATCTTTATCTCTCCGGAAGAGCTCCGGGTTCCGGACTATATCACCGACATGCTTCGGGAAAAGGGCTTGCATTATGAGGAAGCAATCCGTCTGGAGGATGTTCTCCCTTCCCTGGACCTGCTCTACATGACCCGTGTGCAGAAGGAACGCTTCTTTAATGAAGAGGATTATGTCCGCTTAAAAGACTTCTATATCTTAGATCAGAATAAAATGGAACTGGCAAAGAAGGATATGCTGGTTCTTCATCCCCTTCCCCGTGTTAACGAGATTGCTGTGGAAGTGGACGAGGATCCCAGAGCTGTCTATTTCAAGCAGGCGCAGTACGGTGTCTATGTCCGGATGGCTTTGATCCTCACCCTGTTAGGTATTCATGTAGACTGATCAATTTGATGAAAAGGAGCAATTGTTATGTTAAACGTAGGAAAAATCGAAGAAGGCTTTGTACTGGATCACATTAAGGCCGGGAAAAGTCTTTCCATCTACCATCACCTGGGATTGGACAAGCTGGATTGCACCGTTGCAATCATCAAGAATGCCCGAAGTAATCTCATGGGGAAAAAAGATATTTTGAAAGTCGAATGTGATATCAATACATTGGATTTAAATATTTTGGGATTTATCGACCACAATATTACTGTCAATGTAATTAAGGACGGAAAAATCGTGGAAAAGAGACGCTTGATTCTCCCCAAAGAGATCAAAAACGTCATCAAATGCAAAAACCCCCGTTGTATTACATCGATCGAGCAGGGTCTGCCCCACATTTTTGTTCTGACAGATCCCCAAAAAGAAGTCTATCGCTGCAAATACTGCGAAGAGAAATATAGCGAATAAGAAGGAACGGTACTATGAAATTTGATATGCATTGTCATACAAAAGAAGGTTCCCCTGACGGCTCCATCCGCGTGGAGGATACCATTCGAATCCTACAGGAAAAGGGATTTGACGGCATGCTGATTTCCGATCATAATTCTTATCGGGCTTACCGCCATTGGAAAAAAAATATAAAAGACCAAAGATATAAAGATTTCGTTGTATTAAAGGGCATTGAATACGACACCATTGATGCAGGACATATCCTGGTAATCATGCCTACCGGTGTAAAGGTTCCCCTTATCGAAATCCGTGGACTACCGGTTACTCTTCTCATTGAGATCGTCCACCATTTCGGAGGTATTCTCGGTCCGGCTCACCCCTGTGGGGAACGTTTTTTAAGCCTGACGAACACCCGTACCGGAAGAAGACGTTCTGCTATTTATCAACAGTTTGATTTCTTTGAAACCTTCAATGCCTGTGAATCACCGGAATCCAATGCAAAAGCAGCTGCACTGGCTGATCGGTATGGTAAACCGCATTTCGGTGGCAGCGACTCCCACCGGGAAGACTGCGTAGGACTTGGCTATACGGAAATTTCCGCTCCTATCACCTGCGAAACCGATCTGATTGATGCAGTCCGACACAAGGACGGATTTTCTGCAGGTGGTACCTACTATACCAAAACTGCCAAGCAGAAAATTGGATTTTTTAATCATTTTCTGGTATTTGGTTTCTTTTTCTACAATAAATTCTGTGCCGGTTTCCGGGTACACAAAAGACATCTGGCTCTCCGCCAGCACAAATATATTACATTACAAGATAAAACGGGGCACGCATAATGCCCCGTTTTGATTCTCTAAAAAACTATTCGCTTATATGCTCCTTTGATGCAGAATCTGCTATCACTGCTTCCACATCCTCCAGTTCAATGGCTGCCAGCATTTTTTTCGTCGGTTTCTTGATGTTCACAATTCTGCTTGCCTGTTTGGAAATTGCCTTCTCCATAAAATTTCGCACATCACGGGCATTGGCAAAGTTGGCAGAACGATTTTCAAACCGCTCCCTCATCCAGGCATAGGCTCGCGCTTCCGCTTCTTTGGTCAACTGATAATCCTGTTTTTTGCACATGCTTTTCAGAATCTTCAGCTGTTCCTCCGGTGTATAGTCTTCAAAGAAAACAAATTTGTTAAATCTTGATTTAAGACCTGGATTGGAATTCAGAAATTCATCCATCAAATCGGGATATCCGGCTACAATCACCACCAGATCATCTCTGTGATCCTCCATGGATTTCAAAAGCGTATCGATTGCTTCCTGCCCGAAATCTCCCTCGCCTTTTCCTACACACAACGCGTAAGCCTCATCCACAAACAGGATTCCACCCAGAGCCTGATCTACCACTTCCTGCACTCTGGTCGCTGTCTGACCGATAAAGCCTCTCACCAGCCCGGAGCGATCCACTTCCACCAGCTGTCCTCCGGAAAGGACGCCCAGTGCTTCATAAATCTGCGCCAGCATTCTCGCCACGGTAGTCTTTCCGGTTCCCGGATTCCCACTGAATACCATGTGCATGGAAATACCGGTATTCTTCATGCCCTTTTCTTTCCGAAGCTTGCGGACCTTCATGAGATTCACCAGACTATGTACTTCCTCTTTCACGCCCTCTAATCCTACCAGTTCATCCAGCGTTTCCAATGCTTTATCGATTCGCTCTTCCGGAGTGAGAGCCGGGGCTGCATCCGATTGTTTTGCAGTCTCTGCCGGCTTTACAGCATTGGTGGAGGGTGTCTTCACGATTTTGTAAAACTTCGTGCTGCTGGTGAAATTCACACCATATTCTCTTAGGAATTTATCCAGCATCTGCATATACTGGGTGTATCGCTGCACGGAGCCACTGCTGACCTCCGGTTTATTCGCCACAATAAGCTGTCCGAATTGACTGTAGGTATCATAAAGCAGCTGGGCTTTCTGATTATGAAAGGGATCCGGGCTGATTTTCCGTCCCGCATCAGCAAGCACTGCATATTTAAAAATGGAAGGTCTCTCTCTGGGATACGTGATCTCCAAATAATCTCCTTGCTTCATCTGCTCAACCATGGCATGATCCACGTGTACGCCCAGGTATTCTTCTATCACATTCACCTCATGTTTGGTCAGTACATCGTCGGCATCTGCCAGATAAATGGCATATTTCAGAAGCTCATGGTGTAACTCCACTGTCAGGGAAGCAGGTCTTGCCTTACAGTTTCCTACGTTGTTTGCATATAACAAATCACAGATTCTCTCGCTGTCTGCGATAAGATCCCTTAAAGTCTTTTCCATCATTTTACTTCTCTTCTTTATCTTTCTTCTTCAATTCCTCAAAAACTTCCCGGAACTTTGTAGAGGTCATTGTGGGGTTGCCGCCAAATACACTTCTGCGATAGGAACGCTCCCGTTCTGAATTATGCTCCCGCCACCGCAGGCTCTCGGAAAATTTCTTTTGCAGTTGTGCAATTTCCTCTTTTGCATTCTGCAGGGATTCCGATGCCTTATCTGTATCCATTCTACTCTTCAATGCTTCAAATTTACTACTGATACTATTGGTAAGTTCCTCCAGACCAAGACGGTTTTTCATGGCCTGCTTACGCTGTTCATTGCCCTCTGCTGCAAAGGCAAGATATACATCCAACCGTTTCTGTACCCGTTCCAGATCTTCCTTTGCCTTCTGCATCTTCTCCAGCACATCTTTCAAATCCATAGCAGCACGCCATGCCATGGTGAAGTCACTGACAATATAAACGGTGAGAAGAATGGTAACAACGGTCAGCCAATTCTCCGGAATGGAAAGCACAAAGCGTTCAACCGGCTTATGAACCACACGGGTCATTGCTATGGTAAGCACTCCCCATGCCAGTGAAGATCCCAGACAGATCTGTCCCTGGAAGTTGAAAGGCTGCTTGGAATAATCCCAATAACGCACCTTAAACAAAGCCTCCATGGTAACACCTGTTATGTATTCCAGAATCGTGGCTCCGATCACACCTGCAATATAGGTAAGGACAACACTGTCCTGAAAGGGTGCCGACACCACCAGCATCATAATTGCCCCACTGCCATACAGTGGTAAAAACGGTCCCCGCATGAACCCGCGGTTCGTCCATTTTCTGTTTTTCAGGGAAACATATGTCGATTCAAAAACCCAACCACAGAAACAGTAGAAATAAAAGAAAAATAACCATTGAATGACTGAATAGCCGAAATGAAATGCCTCCATCCTTCTTCTCCCTCAATTTGAATTTTACCGATAAACACTTACCGACACACTAAGCCGTCCCTTTTTCGTCTCCCGTGTCGTCCCATTGTATACAAACTTACCAAAACCCCGCACCGAAACCACATCCTGGGGTTTCAATATATAAGTAGGTTTCTCCACCAGTCTGCCATTGACCCACACCTTGTCCGTCGTAAAAAGGGCTGCACCGTTACTTCTCGCTATATTATAAAGCCTGGATACCACTGCGTCAATCCGTTCCGAAGCCACGGTAAACTCCTGGGTTTCCAACTGCCTTTTACACACTTCCGGTAATTGTGTCAGCATTTCGCAGCTGATACTGGTATGCCGTACCCTGCAGAGATTTTCCAAAAGAAACGGCGCAATACTTTCATTACAAAAGAGCCATCCTTCCCTCTCCTGCACCAGAATATCCCCCAACAAAGACCGCTCAATGCCGAGGTTCATCAGTGCTCCAAGGAAATCCCGATGCGTCAGATCCTCCGCGAATTTTTTCTGCGGTGGGCACATGTGCAGACAGACAATTGGAAATTCCTGTTCATACCCCAATTCCTTTGGATTTCCAAAGCGAATCATCACACGCTCCGCATCCTCCATTCCGCCAAAAAGGGAAAAACTTTCTTTGGGCATCTGTCCTGCAAAACGCCAGAAAACTTCCTGTTCTGCCAGACTTAAAAAGCCGGTAAACAGAAAAATATTCCGTTGGTAGGCCTTATCCGCCAGTTCCTCAAAGCGTTTTTTCAATTGTGCCTCGTCTTTTTGCAAATCGGTGAACATAATACCCTTTCTTTTGCAAAAACGGCTTCCTGCTCCATCATGGAAATGCAGGAAGCCATTTCTATTCTAAGATTTCATTAACTGAAACTGATAATTTCCTCTTTGGGAGCCTTACAGGGTTCCACACTGATCGCATGCAACACCGGTCCCTCACCTTCAAAATCTTTCCAATACTCGCGGTGCACCGTGGCTTTTACCCTCACCCACTGTTTATTTTTTAACTGCCCCGCACCGTCATATTTGCAGGGAAAGCCCAGAAAGGTCATATCTTCTGCACAGCAGGTCATTGCCTTACGCCCCGGTACAAAATACTTGGAATCAAATCCGGGGGGAATCAAAACCTGCGCCACAAAGCTTAAGGTCTTACCTTCATAGCGCTCCAGATGATCCAGAGAATCCAGATACCAGATTCCATAACTACTGTCATCCAAATCCAATTCTTTCGTATCCAGACTGTAAGGAAGATCATCCTCAAAGATTTCGTCCACCTCACCGTCCTTATTTTCCAGAATAATGTCTGCACGCTGGTTTAATGCCTTGATATTACGCTTATAACTACCCAGATCCTCGATTCCGTCACAACGATTCATAATAATCATTTCCGACTTGCGCAGCATCTCTGATAATTGGGACTTCATATTCGTATAATACATGGGAAAAGTCGTGGCATCAATCGTGGTAATCTGCTGTTCGACTCTCCAGTGAATAGGAAGTTTTAAATCCTTGATATTCCACATGCCGTTGTATTCAATGATGATACGCTCCGGTTTATGCTTTTTTTCAAGTTCCATCAGATGCTTTAAATTAAAATCTTCCTCATCCTCAATCACTTCCACAACCGCACGGCTGCGTTTCAATAGCTTGGGATCGTATTCGATTTCACCCTGCTCACATAATAAAATCAATGTAGTCCCACGAATCTGAAAATAGGGCTGTGCTATAGTGAAAGTAATAAATTCGGTCTTTCCGCTCTCCAGAAAGCCGGTAATCATATAAACTGGTTTCATGATAGGTTCCTCAACGATTACTTTTTAAATAGTTTTGCCAGGTTCTCTTCTTTCAGCTTGGAACCGATCACGCAAATTTTTCCGGTTACATCTGCCTGTCCCTCACGTACATTGCTCTCGCCGGGTACATAATCAAAGTATACCCAGGTACCGTCTCCTGCAGGCACCATTCCTTTGGCTCTCAGGATAAAGCCATACTCGCTCTCCCGATCCAACTCTTCCAGAATATTCTCGATTTCCTCTTTCGTATAAGTTGCAGGACCTTCTACGCCCCAGCTGGTAAATACCTCATCTGCATGATGATGTCCGTGATGATCATGGTCATGATCGTGGCATCCGCAGGTACACTCATCTCCATGGTCATGATGATGCTCGTGTTCCTCGTGATCGTGGTCGTGGTGATGGTCGTGCTCCTCATGGTCGTGGTCATGATGATGCTCATGTCCACAGCAGCAGTCATCATCGTCATCATCATGGTGATGATGATGCTCATGTTCCTCGTGGAGATTCTTGACTTCCTCCATCAACTCTGCTTCCAGATCCTTCGCACCCTCAATGGTCTCTAAAATCATCTTGCCATCCAATTCGTCCCAAGGCGTTGTAATAATGGTTGCCTTCGGATTATGCTCACGAATCAATTCTACACACTGATCCAGCTTCTCTTTGCTGATATCACCGGTACGACTTAAAATAATGGTTCCTGCATGCTCAATCTGGTTGATAAAGAACTCACCAAAGTTTCTCACATACATTTTAGCTTTGGATGCATCCACAACTGCTACCGCACTGTTCAACTGTACTTCCACATCAGTGTGTACATCCTGTACTGCCTTCATAACATCAGAAAGCTTACCTACACCGGAGGGCTCAATGAGAATACGCTCCGGCTGATAAGTATCCAGAACCTCTTTTAAAGAAGTACCGAAATCTCCTACCAGGGAACAGCAGATACATCCGGAATTCATCTCCTTAATTTCAATACCGGAATCTTTTAAGAATCCACCGTCAATACCAATCTGTCCAAATTCGTTTTCAATCAGCACCACCTTGGTCCCTGCCAGTGCCTCTTTTAACAGCTTTTTAATCAATGTTGTCTTTCCTGCTCCCAGGAAACCTGAAAATATATCTATCTTTGTCATGTCTTTTCCATCCTTTCGCATCACATTTAGCGCCGTTTCTGCGGCGCTACTCATTATTTTACCCCAAAAGTGAAGTTTGTCAACTGTCCCATCATTGCAGGGAGGCTTAATCCTACTACCTGACCTGAAGCAGTTCCTCCATTGACCATCGCTACCAGATTGCCCTGCATGTCAAAAATTCCCCCACCGGACATTCCGGGGATCGGTATACTTTTAATGCAAAGCATATAACAGTCAAATTCCGGTACATAAATCTCTTTGTACTGGACATATCCTTCATAATAGTCTCCCGCAGGTTGTCTGGATGAAGCCAGAATAAATACATAAGCATCCTCGTCCAGATCTGTCCAGGCACATTCATCCACTTTCGCATAACGAAGCTTTACCCGCGTTTCATAGGGAATGTCCGCACTCGGCACCAAAAGAAATGCCAGATCAAAAGCATCTGATTTGTCAATAACCGTTCCTATTGCTGATGTACCATCCTCAAAAATCACTGTAATTTCTGTTTCGTCCTCAACCACATGGGCACAGGTAGAAATGAGGAAATCCTCTTCGGTAATCTGTAAAATCACGCCGCTCCCGGTCTGATGGGACATTTTCAACTGTACAATAGCGGGCTCCACTGCAGTGTCCCGGGTTTCCATGTCTCCATATTGTACCAGTTCCCTCCAGTCATCCTCCTGGGTCGTCGTCATAATCAATGGTCTATGATAAAGGTAGGAACGCACCTGGGCAGTCGTTACCGGAGTTCCATCCTCATGTATTGCCTCTCTTAATGACCAGGAGGGCAATACATAACTTTCCTCGTAGACTTCCGGGTACAGATCACGCCGGGAAACCTCTTCCCTGGGGAGTCCTTGTATCAATAGGGCAGAGAGAATTTCACACAGAAAATAAAACACTGCCAGAATCATAAGCAGCAGCGCCCACATCAGTCCTGTGTGTCGTTTTCTTCCTGATTCTTCCACGCTTTTCTCCCTTCTTGAAAAAAGGCTAAAAGGAAAATCCTTTCAGCCTTTACATGCATATAAGCCGGACGATAAGCCGGGTTATGTCGTTGGGTGTTCATCTATCTAGGACTGCTGTTACCAACAGCCTCAAGCGGCCCACCTGAGAGCAGATCGGGCCAATCTATCGCTCTCTGTTTGGCCTTGCTTCGGATGGGGTTTACATGGCTGCATCTGTTACCAGATGCACGGTAGTCTCTTACACTGCCTTTCCACCCTTACCACATCAATGTGGCGGTATA
>USSP01000038.1 GCA_900557385.1 uncultured Lachnospiraceae bacterium | reverse complement strand
GCTTTTAAATTCCGGGTCTCTTTCTATTTGAACAATGTGGTCGACATTCGGTGTCACCACAAAAGTCGGTTTTCTTTGCACCACAAGTTCGCCGATTCTGTCAATCGCTTCTTCCATTGTAATATTATCGATTTGCGTATTCATAAACTTTATTCGCATATCAGTTTTCTCCTGCCACTTGCCTTCCAGTTGCTGATACTGTCATTCCCATATAAAGAAAGGGAAACCAACTCATCTGAGTTGACTCTAAACTGTTGTTCATCACACCGCTTCCAAGAAATAATACAAAACAAGATACCATTAAATACATCATTCTGCGGTCTTCTACATATTTAATCTGTTTCATGCTGCTAAATGCCAAATAAATACTGGCTGCAGTTCCAATGAGTCCCGTAGAATAGACTGTTTTAATGTAGATGCTTTCTATTCCGCGATTCACTCCAAACCCAAACAATCTGTGTATCCACCCATTTCCCCACATTTGTCGTAGTGCATCATTCCATTTTCTGTACAAACGAAACATATTCTTGCCATTAAGTAGTGAATTGGAAAACAGGCTTGCAATTCTTTCCTGATTAAGCACACCAAATGCTGGAAGATGGATGAGTACAATGCAGGAAATTAAAGCAATAACCAGCACCCACAAAAGTAAACTGCCGACTTTTCTCTTTCTTAATAACTTTTCTACAAAATATACTAGGATAATTGCATAAATGCAGAATAGGAGAATCGTTTGTATCCCTGCCTCTGAGAATATCACCATACAAGGTGCCACAAACAGTAAAGTAACCATTTTATAGAACGTTGTTTTCCCTAAAAAGGCAATGAAAATTACAGACAGTATAACAGCAAAGGCCATATCTGCATCATAATAATACAAATCCCCTCCTACATTTTGTACATGAAATAGTTCGGAGCTCAGATTCCACAAACGATAAAAAAAATTGATATAGATAATCAGGTAGGATGAAAGCACCAAGGCTCGATTACATTCAAGAACCCGTTCGTAACATATTCTCCCAAGAAAATACAAAAGAATTGCCGATAACACCTTTATATAGGAGTGATAACCTCCTCTTGTAAATAAAAAATGTACTGATAAAATAATCGCAATAAGAGCCAATGCGTAATCCTGTGAAGTGCTTTTGTGTACAATATTCGGTCTGACCAGAATAAGCTGATACCCTATCATATAAAGTGCAATAAAAACCATAATATAGTCTAAGCCTTGATATGGGTAAAGCATATCAACAAACTGTTTAGCAAACAAAAAAAGATTCATTACTATCTGTCTCCTCACCAACAAGCACCTGATTCGCTTTTCGGCATGCATAAGAATTGCACTTATTCAATATAAGATGCATTCGATCTCGCTTTTCCTTCTGTTCTGGTGTTATATCTTTTACCACAAGTTTTGACGATTTTAACCTTTTTCCAATTATGCCCAGTATAGAGTTTAAATTCCTTTCAGAAAGGGAGGTATAGATAAAATCCTGTTTTTCTACCCTGGTAGTTGCAAATATAGCATTCAGAAAGAAAACGACTTTATTCCATCTGCGGCTGAGCGAAAACGATTCCCGATAATCGGGGACTCTCACCTGTAAAATATTAATTCCGTCATAATTCTCATAAAAATACTTGTGCTGTCTAAATTCCCGTGGGACGCGTCCATCAATAACCGGTACACTACAGATGATTGTAATCTCAAATTGCTCCTTTTGTGCATCAATCCACTCTTTTAGTTTCTTACTGCTGCACGAACTCATCATATAATCATACGAATAAATCAGGATTGTCTGTTTGTCTTTATCCTGTTGTTTTTTCCATGCAAAGGCATCTGCAATAGATAGTCCAACAAATTGAATGTTGGTCACTACATATCTTTTCCATAATCTCTTTGGATCCTGCATTAAACGGTAAAACCACTCCAAGTAGTGTTCCCTCATCCATTTAGGGGCACGTTTGACTGTTCCTGCATGGAAATCAAAGCCTGCTCCCACTCCAAACATCAAGGCATGAACACGATTCCTATGTTCATACATCCATCGCTCCTGCTTGGGTGCTCCTAAACCGACCCATACGAAATCCGCACCGGATGCATTAATTCGGTTAACAACTTCTTTATCTTCCTCTGGTGTCAATGTACGGTACGGAGGCGATTCCATTCCCACCACTTTCATGTCCGGGTACTTTCTGGCTAACACTTCCTGAAGTTTTTGTATTGTTTCAGGACTTCCTCCATAAAAGTAATGCTTATATTCTGTATTCTCCGTAGCTTTCCAAAGTACAGGCATAAAATCTGGTCCTGCTACCTGTTCTGCCTGCTCGTACCCCCTCATTCTGGCTACCAAGGCTACAGGGCTGCCATCCGGTAACGCCATAAATGCATTATTCTGAACTCTGCAATAATCTGGATTTTTGCGTGACATTACTGTTGTATGCACATTTGAAAAACAGATGTATTGTCCCTTCAGACTATCAAATTGTGATAGAATACATTGAATTACATCTTCCATATTCGTAATAGATATATTCACTCCAAGTATCCTTGTTGTAGATGGTTTCTTCATAACACTAATATCCAATTCACTGTTTCATGCAAGTTCCTGAACTATACGATATATATTTGTAAGTTGCTGATAGTTCAATTCTGAACTGTATCTTTGTTTATATAATTCTCCAATCTGATTATAATTCACTGGCATTCTCATAGCATTGATGATTGTTTGTTTAATTGATTCTTCACTGCTCGTTTGATACTTCCATCCTGTTACACCTTCTTCTATCAGGTCTCCTACATTTCCCATATCCGGTCCGATCACAGGTGTTCCCACGGAATATGCCTCTACAATCGTCATAGGGAAACCCTCATACCACTGGGTCGGCAGAATCATTGCCCTTGCTTTTCCCATCAGTTTCTGTACTTCCTCCCATGGGGTCTGTCCCCGGAATTCTATGGTACGTAAATGGTGTTTCTCAATGGTACCCCGACACCAAGATTCTGACGGACCACTACCACATAGAATCAGTTTCGGTGCCTTCTCTCCCATCTGAATCCAGGTAGCCAATAGTTGTGGAACCCCCTTTAATGAATCTAATCTGCCTGCATATAAGAAGAAGTCTTCTCTTTCTTCCTTTCCCAGCAGCTCGTTTCCCTTCTCCATGACGAAGTTTGGTTTGATATAAACCTGCTCCGGTTTTAGTCCCGGCAGCTGTAGTAGCTTCTCGCGGTTGAAATCCGTGAGGCAGATATAATAAATCTTTCGGTAAATTCCGGTCATTCTGTGAACCTTAAGGTTTATGGCACATGCCAGTGTTTGCATGCGACTGTTCCGATAGCATTTGTGTTTCACTGCGCACTGCAGTCCCTTCTCCACACAGTCCTCGCAAATATGTCCATCACGATAGAAGGTTGCTCCTGGGCATAGCAGCCGAAAATTGTGGATGGTCTGCACCACCGGCTTTCTGCAGGTGCGTGCCGCATAATAGACTGCCGGACTTATCAGGTTCAGTGTATTGTGGACATGTATGACATCAACTTGTTCTTTCCTGACAATCTTTTTGATATCTCTATAAGTCCGCGGATTGAAAATCGTGGTAAATGGGAGTAACAGTTTTCTTCCTTTGGAGAAGACCTTCAATTCACTATTGTTACGGGTATAGAGAATGACCTTATGCCCATGCTCCTCCAGCAGTTCTTTCTCATTGCAGACAACAGTATCTTCTCCTCCCGGTGTCTGATAGTAATTGTGTACAATCAGTACTGTTTCCTTACATCGCTCCATCTCCATGAAATACCACCTGTACTGTCTTTAAAAGGATTCTGATATCCATCCCAAAATTCCAATCCCGGATATACTGCTCATCCAGGCGTACTATCTGTTCAAAATCTTTAATGTCACTTCTTCCACTGACCTGCCACAAACCAGTCAGTCCCGGTTTGATACTTAATCGGATCTTATGATGCAGTTCATACTGCTCATATTCTTCCACTGTCGGAGGTCTGGTTCCCACCAGACTCATATCTCCCTTCAGGATATTAAAGAACTGAGGAAGTTCATCAATGGAATATTTCCGGATAAAATGCCCTGCAGGAAAAACGCGGGGGTCATTCTCCATTTTGAACATGAATCCCTGCATTTCGTTGTCTTTCATCAGCTCTGCTTTTCTCGCCTCCGCATCCATATACATGGAACGGAATTTATAGATTTTAAACTTTCTTCCGTTCTTTCCTACGCGGGTCTGGGTAAAGAAAAGCGGACCCGGTGACTGTTTCTTGATCACAGGACACAGAATCACTGCAATAATCAGGGTGAGAATACTGCCTACGATACCACCAAGAATATCTAGCATCCGTTTCAGAACCAGCTGATAGCGCTCCACGGTCTTGATAGAACTGGTAAGCACCGTCATATTTCCCATATTCTGAATCATTTTGTTGGGATAGTCTGCGTCATTTCTGTTTAAGTCAATGTGTACCGTCTGTCCCATGGACAGAAAGCGGTAGGCATATAACTGCTGTGTCTGTTCTGAAAATTCATCGCTAAACAGTACTCCGTCTACCACATTCTCCAGTACATAATCAAACATGGTATGCTCATCAGCCACCACCTGTTCTCCACAGACAGTCTCACCAATATGATTTTCACCTAATAAGGCAACGCCCACGATACGAAATCCATTATAACGATGGTTTTTAATTCCCTGAATCAATCCTTCTGCCCGTTTTGAGGTCGTTACAATTAACAATCCCGGAAGGCTCTGGTTGCTGTCCATCCGCTTCCGCAGAAAATGTTTCCACCCTAAATGTACCAGGTAAATAAGAACTACACTTACTCCCCAGGTAAATCCAAAAGATGCTCTGGAAAATGCCTCTCCCTCTTTTGTTGCATATAAATAAAGAATTAATGCAATTACATTGAAACTGTTCTGAATAAAAACATTTTTAAATTCCTGCCAGAATCCCCTACGTAGAATATCTCTATAAGTATTTCTAAAAAGTGCAAGAATAATATAAAACACAATAAGAAGTACGGCCACTTGTCGATGTAAAGTACTACTTAAAGGGTTCATTATCCAGAAATTCTCTGTCTCGCCCCGAAACCATAAATACCGAAATTCAAAGGACAGTGCGTATGCAATTTCAATGCAAATTAAATCCAGAATTAAAAAATCAAGATGCTTTATCCAGCTTTTCTGTGATTTCTCGTACATAATCTACCCCTTTATCTTTTCCCAATCCGCCACAGATAGAATGATTTTCCCTGTTCTTCCCGAAACAGACAGTACCACTGGTCAATCAGCAACAGCCATATAAAGCTTTCCGATGGTGTTCTTCCGATTGCCTGTTGATTTTCCGTAAGTATATACCCAATCACTGCCAATAACAATATATAATCAGATGCGTTTTTTTCGCTCTCTATTTTTCGCAAAAGACCATAAATCAAAAGCACAAATATAATCGTATATAACAGTCCAAACTGATAGGCCTGCATCGCCAATCCCATATCTGTTTGCCCAAAGCTTTTATTTGCGATAAATCCGAGTGGATATGGTGTTAAAGTCCTATATGCCGAATTAAATCTTCCCGTTAATGCCATATCAAGTTTCCAGAGAAGTGGATAATTGTTTGTATCCACTCTTACTGCAATGATGGCCAAAATCACTACTATTGTAAATATAGCATATCCGCATTTATAAACCAGCTTACTATTTCTCAAGGTTTTACAGTACTGCATGGCAATATTTCCAAATATCATTAAATAGCATAATCCTGCACCAGTTCTAGACCGTGTCAGATAGAATACTGCCGTATTTACTATAAGCAGCACAAGGTACTGGCATACATTTGCCTTTGTTTTCTGCAGCCATAAATACACCGCCATAATACAAAATACTGCGTAATGAAACTGATTGGCATGACTAAAACCAAAGCGATACCTCATCTCATCGCCGCCTCTTCCAAAATTCGCCACATCAACCAATGTTCCATTAATTCCCAGTAAACATCGTACCATTACCAGTATAGTCATGCAGAAAAGCGCCATTCCAGTAAGCGTCATAACATTTCTGCGGTCTATCCCCTTACTTGCAATAACAAATAATGCAATGGTTAAATACGCCATATTTCCGCACGTTGCCAACGCAATAACACTAATTACACCAAATAAGGCAATCATTATCCATTCTTTTTTGGTGTATTTCGTACACAAAATCTTCAATAAATAGCAGGCAAGAGCCATTCCCCATCCAATTTGTTCATATTGAAAGAAAATATCGTTCTTTTCCAAAACACGTAAAACAAGTTCATAAATAAACGCCAGATAAAAGCATACGACTCCAATGTCCTCTGTTTTTATTCTTTTTCCATTCATTCCATGCTCTTCCTTATCAAATCCGCCACTTCCCTGACAGCACCGCTTCCTCCCGGTGTCTTTGTCACATAGCTGGCTGCCGCCTTGACTTCTTCCATGCCATTCGCTACGCTGCATCCAAAGCCAACCGCACGGATCACCTCAATATCATTGATATCATCTCCGATATACGCCACTTTCTCCAGAGAAAATCCTCTGCGGGCACAGATTTCTTTCACAACTGCCAGTTTATTACTGATGCCCATATGAAGTTCGTCCAGTTTCAGTTTTTCCGCTCGTCTGCGCACCAGTTCCCGGTTCTCACCCGTGATAATGCCTACAATAATTCCCGCTTCTCTTAGCTTTGCGATTCCCATACCGTCCAAGGCACAGAATTTCTTGATTTCATCCCCGTTTTCCGTATAGTACATGCCGCCGTCTGTGAGGCATCCATCGGAATCTGTGAGCAGCATCTTGATGGGGGGAATGGCAGCCAACTGCTGTTTTTCCTGTCTCTTTTTCATGAGCTGTTCAATAATCAGCCAGTCGCTGGGTTCATCAATCTCAAAAAAGGTTGCCTCATCCATCTCATAGGCACGGATATTTCCGGAAATACGGCATTTTGTCTCCAACAGCCGTTCCCTTGAAGTGATATAAAAAGCTCCGTTTTCTGTCTGATAGCCGTCAAATTCCTGGCGTCTGGGACGATGAAGATAATCATAATTTAATGGTGTTGCAATCCCTTTTTCATCAGTCTCCCAGTTAAAACGCTTCTGGGGAACCACCGACAATACACTATCAGTCTCCGGCTTGTTGTATAACTCGAAACCACCATGCAAATCCTCTGCTGTCAGTAACGGAGATGTCGCCTGTACCAATACAATATTGTCAAAGGTATATTGCTGGGCAAACTCCAGCATGGCAGATTCTGTGGATGCCGTATCCGATGCCGATTCTGCGCTTCTCCCAATGACTTCCACTTTTTCAAGTGCAAACTGTTCCACCGTTTCCCGGATGACGGCACTGTCTGTTGCCACGTAAACCCGGTCAATCTCCGGACAGTCTACTGCCGCCTTCACCGTCCAGTAAACCAGAGGTTTCCCATTGATGGGTTTAATGTTTTTCAGCGGTATGGATTTGGAGCCTCCCCGTACAGGGATAAATGCAACGTTCATAATGTAACCTCTTTATTTTTTAGTGTTTCCGATATTTCAATTTTTCACGCTGTACCTGTTCAATAGGAAGAACCTCTTCCGGCTTATAGTGCAGAGCCTTATAGGTCGCCATCAAATCCCGTTTCAGCTTGCGGATTCCTTCCGGTTCCAGACTTGCAGCGTGATCGGTTCCTTTCCAGGTACGATCCAGGGTGTAATGACGCTCGATCGTAGAAGCACCCAGTGTATATGCAGCAATATCCACCGCAATACCCAGATGGTGTCCGGAGAAGCCGATTTCCTTCACCCGGCTTCCATAAGCCTCTCTGACACGATTGATTTCCAGCAGGCAGACATCTTCAAAAGGTACCGGATAGCCGGAGGTGCAGACATACAAAACTACATCCTTGTTTCTGCCTTTTCTTTCAAAAAGCTGAATCAGTTTTTCCTCTTCCTCATGGGTGGTCATTCCCAGAGAGACATGAATCTCACCTTCATAATTATCGCAGAGCCACTCCAGCATTTCATAATGATTGTTGCAGGCGGAAGGAATCTTGATCAGTTCCGGTTTCAAAGACGTAATTTCTCTGGCAGAAGTCAGATCCCATACAGAAGTACTGTAGGTAATGCCAAATTCCTCGCACCATGCTTTTAACTGGGCGTGCTGTTCTACATTAAATTCCAGATATTCTCTATGCTCTCCATAGGTTTTCCCATAGGCATTTGCCGGGTTGGGATGGGGCGCATTATACTGTTCCGGTGTCAGCAGTTCTCGATTACATCTCTTCTGAAATTTCACCACATCTGCCTTGCAATAGATTGCTGCCATCTTGATCATTTCATGGGCAATTTCCATTTCTCCTTTATGGTTGCAGCCGATTTCTGCAATCATGCGGGGCTGTTTGTATTCCTTAATCATGCTCAAACTCCTCTCTTAATCTCCTGACTACATAGTCAGCGTATGCTTTTCTTCCTTGCTCCATTGTAACGCGTCCATCCTTTTCATAAAGAGAACAATCAAAATATGCGCGGATGGAACTCTCGCCAAAAGCTTTTAAATAGGCTCTTACTTGATTCTGCTCTATGGAAAAGTCACCTGTAAGAATCTGTTCTAATGCTTTCTCACATTCTTCTACACTACCGATACGAAATACCCCGGGTGCTTTTTCAAAGCATACCTCACCAAAGATGAAGGTTGGTTTGCTGTTAAATATGGATTCCAGCAGAATCGTTCCATTGCAGGACGCGGTTGCAACGCTGTTTCTTGCAAGCTGTTTGGAATCTCTGTCGCTATGGATCAAGCGAACATTGCGAATTTTCGCAAGTCCATCATAAAAGCTTTTATTTCGGCAAGGCTGCACGAAATGCTCCTTCACATAGACTTTGATTCCATGCTTTTCTGCTGCCCGGGCAAGAATCTGAATCATCAGCTCCTGCTCCACAAATACACCCCCCTGGGGAAGGGTAGTTGCCTCCGGCTGCAAATGAAGGAAGAAAATCAGATATTTTTCTCCCGGAACCGGTTCTGAAGTCAATGCATTATAATAATCAATGCCACGCATTGCCTTTCGCTTCCATTTCGCCCGTTTACAAATGGCGTGTTCCTCTGCAAGCTTCTCCATGCTTCCTTTAAAATCCTTGGTAAGAGCAAGCTTAATCAGATGCTTTCTGCGTTTCCACCTGTTTTCTCTGTTAAAGTATTGTTCAAAGGTCTGTCTGCGCACCTGGATATGATGCTCTCTGCTCATTCCTCGGTTCACAGCGCCTTTATCCAAATTCTCATTCTCGTATAAAAGTGCCTGATAATAATGCTCCAGATCCTCAGGAAGCTCTATTTCTCTGTCATCCTTTAATTCCAGATATCTTTCATAGGGTGCCTGCCACAGATGCTCCAAATCCCTGCCTGTAGCCAGCCTCGGAGGAATACTGGTGTCTGCGCAGACCGCCATGCCGGTGTGATAAATCTTCGCCAGGCTGTAAATCACATAATCGTGGCAATGGTGGGGAATATTGTTAAAGCACACCATATTAATCTGTTCCGTCACAAACAGATGATTCCAGAATCGCAGATGATGCAGATAAAGCTGTTTGGCTTCATCAAAGGTATAAACATCCCGTTCAAAATTGCGGATGAGCATTTGCAGTGCCGTGGCTTCGTATGGGCGCATGGCTTCCAGGATTTCTCTTGATAAAGGAATCAAATCATTGAAATCCACAATTTCTTCATAGCGGTTATGTTCACAAATATCATAATTGATCCGTCTAACCAGTTCTGCATCATACTGATCTTTTCCATCATGCTGTTTGTCCGTGAGGATTACCCGATGCAGGGGAATCTGTTTATGGATTTCCTGGATCATCCTGGACTGGAATCCGTCATAAGAATCCACACCTTCAAAAAACAGATTAATTTCCATCAAAGTCTGCTCTCCGTTATCTTTCCATTCTCTACTTTATAAATCATATCACAGTTCTCAATGGTTTTCAGCCGATGGGCAATGATCAGCATGGTTTTTCTGCCATGGAAGTTCTCAATAGCATCCATGATTGCTGCCTCGGTATCATTGTCCAGTGCAGAGGTTGCCTCATCCAGAATCAGAATCTCCGGATCATGATACAACGCCCTGGCGATGCCGATACGCTGTCTCTGACCGCCGGATAAATTCTTGCCTCCCTGCTCGATTCTGCTCTCGAGCTGTCCGTCTTTTTTCTCAACAAACTCTTTTGACTGGGAAATTTCCAGCGCTTTCCACATTTCTTCTTTGGACGCGTCCTTCTTTCCCCAGCGCAGATTCTCTACAATGGTTCCGGCAAACAGCACTGCTTTCTGCGGCACGATGCCAATCCTGCTGCGCAGCACTTCCGGGCTGTAATCTTTGACGTCCACGCCGTCTACCAGGACACGTCCCTTTGTTACATCGTAAAAACGGGGGATCAGATTGACCACACTGGATTTACCGGAACCCGTACCGCCGATGATGCCGATCGTCTCACCATGCTTTGCCGTAAAGCTGATGTCCGTCAGCGATTCGCTGCCCGCTCCCGCATAAGTCAGACACACATGGTCGAAGACAACCGCAGGCGCATTTTTGTCCGTCTCAATTTTCTGTTCCACATCAGCCAGCTCCATACTGTTTTGCACTTCCAGCACGCTCTGCACACGGTTGCCGCAGGCGATCGCTTTTGTCACCGTGATAATCAGGTTCGCCAGCTTAACAAGCTCTACCAAAATCTGGGACATGTAATTGACAAGCGCTACGATCTGTCCCTGGGTCAGGATGCCGGAATCTACGCGGATTGCGCCGGTATACAACAGTGCAATGATCGAAACATTGACGATCACATAAGTAATGGGGTTCATCAGACCGGAGATTCTGCCGACGTATTTCTGCAGCCCGG
>USSP01000037.1 GCA_900557385.1 uncultured Lachnospiraceae bacterium | reverse complement strand
CTGGTCTTTGGTTTCCTCTGCATCTCCCTCGTCCAGATAATCCTCATATCCGATGGTTTCCATAATATCTTCCATCAAATCCTTTAAGTGGTAATTCTCTGCTTTTGCCCGGAACACCTGAATCATCAGCACAAAAGACGCAAGCTTGGCAGTTCCTTTCCCAATACCCGGAATCATTTCAGCCTGTGTTAATGCATCAAAGAAACTGATTCCCTGCATATCTGCATATTCCTGCACACGGTTTATGGTCGTGGCTCCGATTCCCCGCTTGGGAATGTTAATGATACGCTTCACAGCTAAATCATCTCTGCCATTGTCGATGGTTTTCAGATATGCCAGCATATCCTTGATTTCTCTGCGGGCATAGAAGTTCGTTCCCCCCACCACATCGTAAGGAACACCTTCCATAATGCATTGTTCTTCCAAAAGTCGGGACTGTGCATTGGTACGATACAGTACTGCACAATCTCCGTATTTTGTTTTCCCGTCTCTCACTTTTTGAGCCACATCCGCTGCAATATACGCCGCCTCTTCATAGGCAGTATCAAAGGGGCGCAGATGAATCTGTTCCCCATCCTTGATCCGCGTCCAAAGAGATTTTTCTTTTCTGCCGCAATTATTGGCTATCACACTGTTCGCGGCATCCAGAATAATCTGCGTGGAACGGTAATTTTGCTCCAATTTGATAACCACAGCCTCCGGATACACCTGTTCAAAGTCCAGAATATTGCGGATATTGGCTCCACGGAATTTATAGATGGACTGGTCATCATCTCCCACGACACACAAATTCCGATATTTATCGGCTAAAAGACGAATCAGTTCGAACTGCGCCGTGTTGGTATCCTGATATTCATCCACCATAATGTATCGGAAACGCTCCTGATAGGAATCCAGCACATCCGGACAAGAACGAAACAGTTCCACGGTTTTTACAATGAGATCATCAAAATCCAAAGCGTTATTCTTTTTTAAAGCATTCTGATATTCCTCATAAACTTGGGCAATTCTGTCTGCCTGCCAGTCTCCCCCTTTTCGCAAACGGTATTCTGTCGGACCGATCAGTTCGTCCTTGGCAGACGAAATTGCTCCCAGAAGAGCCCGCTCCTTATACTGCTTCGTGTCTATGTTGAGCCGTTTGCACACATCCTTCATCACTGATTTCTGGTCATCCGTATCATAAATAGTGAAGTTGGTATCGAAGCCCAGACGATCAATATAACGGCGTAAAATCCGCACACAGGTAGAGTGGAAGGTCGATACCCAGATACTTTCCGAGCCAAAGCCTACAATCTTATCCACACGTTCCCGCATCTCTCCCGCTGCCTTATTGGTAAAAGTAATAGCGAGGATATTCCACGGATTTACTCCCTCCTGGTCAATCAGATAAGCGATCCGATGTGTCAAAACTCTGGTCTTTCCTGATCCGGCTCCTGCCAGGATCAGAACCGGTCCTTGTGTCGTAAACACGCCCTCCTTCTGTTGTTCATTGAGGGTATCATACATACTCATAAATTAATAACCTTTCCATTCGTGAAGCTTACGCCATCAGGCGTATCACATAACAAGACCCCGCAGACGCGGGGTCTATAATACTCGTTGCTATTCACTTGTGTCTCGTTCCGGTAACGATTCACAATCCTAATTAAAGTTTCGCTCCGCACTCAGCACAGAAGGGTTTCCCCTCTGTCTTGGTTCCACAGTTGGGGCAGAATTTCGGGTAAGCACCGCCGGTGCTGCCACCAGACTGCTGCGCCTGAGCCTGATTCATGTTCATCTGGTTGACAAGCTGCTGTCCCATAGCCATACCCATCTGCAGATTTACCATATCGGATGCTGTAGAACGTGCTCCGGGTTTGGACATAGCTTCAGCTGCTGCCATCTGGGTATAACGATTCATATCGCCCACCATGGACTGTGCGGCTGCCTTTTCCTGCATCTTCTTCACTTCTTCCGGATAGGAGAAACTCTCGATATTGAAATCAGTGATGCAGATACCAATCTTGCGCATATCCATATCCAGGTCGCTGGCAATACCCTTTGCAATGCTCCGGGAATCAGATTGCAGATTGAACATGTCTCTGCCTTCTTTGCCAATCCAGGTCATCAGAAGGGAATCTAAGTTAGACACAATGCGCTCTTTCACATCGTCCACGGTATACAGGCGTTTCACACCTGCCAGCTTATCAATCAGTACATCAAAGTCTCCCACCTTGCAGGAAAACGTACCAAATGCACGGATCGGCATGCCTCCGGGAAGTCCCGGTGCCTGCACATTAATTGCATTTTTCGTTCCCCATTTTACCAGCATTTCCTTCGTGTTGACAAACAACACTTCGGCACGCAGGGGATTATTGAATCCGAATTTAAAGGATTTCAGGGTAGACAGGAAAGGGATAATCTGGGATTCAATATCGTAGCTTCCCTCATCAGTAAAGATACCTTCGATTCTGCCATTATACAGAACAACAGCGTCCTGACCGGGACGGATAATCAGTTTGGAACCTTTCTTGATCTCGTCATTCGACCATTTCCAGAAAATGATTCCCTCTTTACTTTCATTCCACTCTACAACGTTCAAAAGTTCTTTGGAAAATAATCCCATCTTATGCTATCCTCACATTCCCATTTCTGCCTTTAATGCAGCCAGTTCATCATCTACCTGGTCAGTCTGATGATCTGCATCGTATCTTCTGGTAAGTTCCTCAACGGATGCGTTGGATTTGCTCTTGTTCAGCTCTGCCATTGCATCTGCCTCGTCTAACATCTTATTAACCTTTTCTTCCATGCGGTCAAAGGCTGCCATATTATTGCCGGCGCTTTCCAGACCTGATCCTAATTTATTGATCTTCTGCTGTGTCTCTGCAACCTTTACTTTGGCTTTTAACATCTCCTGTTTGGATTTCAGGGTAGCGATGTCTGCCTCCAGTTTGTCATGCATATCACGCATCTTCGCAGCATTCTCGCATGCTAATGTATAGTTCTGCTGTAATACGGTCTGTTTCTGGGTCAGCTCTGCCTTCTTGGTCAAAAACTGCTTTGCTTCATCATCATTTCCTGCTGCAACTGCTTTTCTCGCATACTCGCCCATTTTAGCGATTTCTGCTTCACAGTCGTCCAATTTTCTCTTTGCACTCTTCTCCTCAGCAATCACAGATGCAGTCTCTGCCTTTACTTTGCCCAAATCATCGTTTAAATTGCGCAGATACTGATCGATCATCTTCTGCGGATCCTCTGCCTTATCCAGCAGCGCATTGAAATTTGCCGCCATGATATCTTTGAATCTTGATAGTACTCCCATTTCTAATCCTCCTTGTTTTGCGAAGCAAAATCCGAGCTCCTGAGTGAGGAAATGTCTCTTTGCAGAGCCATCGGATTTTCCTCCTTGTTAAATAAAAAAGGCTCATGAAAAAATTTCCATGGGCCACTCCAAACTACATTTTCGATAGCGCCCCATCTTTCCTAAGATGACAGTCATACATTTCTTAAATGTATGCCCAAGGGAAACCGCACAGAACCGTTCTCCTTTCGGCGTTCTCCCCTTTTGCCATCCTTCCTCTGCGTCTGCCGCATCCAGATGGTTACTGATGAATCACGCAACCTCTATCAATTCTCTCTCAATATAGCACTGCTCTTTCCCCTTGTCAATGGGGCTGTTTCTATATTTGTTTTTCATTTGTTTTTCATTTATTTTTCAAAAAAAAGATTCAATTTATTCAAGCAACGAATCAGGACTTTCATCTCCTCCTCATCCAGATCCTTGATAAGGGTATGAATCATGTGTCGGTGAAAATCCCGGTGATGATGAAAAGCCTTTTTTCCTTTTTCCGTCAAAGTCACCAGCACCACTCTTTTGTCCTTCGTACTTCTCTGGCGCAGGATATAACCTTTATTCTCCAGACTGTTCATATTGATGGTAAGTGTTCCCACTGTTACATGGAGGGTTTTGGCAATCGCAGACATGCTTCTGGGTTCTTCTATGCCGATTGCCTCCAGAATATGCATATCGTTATTGGTAATATCCTTGAATTCCTCAGTAATTACTGCCTTGGATTCCTTTTCCATCACATTATTGAAAAGATTGACCAGTAATTCATTTAAGATGCGATTTGTACTTTTCTCCATTCTCTACCTCAAGTTCCGTCCTGTATCGTCTATACCCATGAATTTATTTAACGCTATTATAACCTCTTACCATATAAATACACAAGCACCGTATGTCAGTCCTGCACCAAATCCGGCAAGCACCAATCGTTGTCCTCTCTGAATCCTTCCTTTCCGGTTCCATTCATCCAATAAAACGGGAATCGAGGCAGAGGACATATTACCCACCTCTTCCAGATTCGTGGCAAATTTGGCAGAGTCTGCATGAAGACGCTTCGCTACTGCCTCCAGAATCCGGATATTGGCCTGGTGCAGAAAGAACCAGTCAATTTCTTCCACCGCTAGTCCTGCCTGTTCCAGTGCTTCTTCAATGCAAAGAGGAACCTGCTTCACGGCAAAACGGTAAACCTCCTGTCCATCCATCCAGATGAGCGCTTTTCTTCCACATTCCAATACCTTTCCTTTTCTGCCATCTGCATGAAGGGCACTTCCCAGAAAGCCACGATGTTCCTGCTGTGCTGCCTCCAGATAAACAGCCCCGGCTCCATCGCCAAACAAAATACAGGTTCCCCGGTCTGTCCAATCCACCAGCCTGGATAATACCTCACTTCCAATGACCAATGCATTCCGAAACTGCCCGGTCTGCAGATAAGCATTGGCCGTAGTGAGTCCGAAAAGAAATCCGGAGCATGCTGCATTGATATCAAATGCCAATGCATGAACAGCTCCAATGCGTTCTTGTACCTGACAGGCACTGCACGGCAGTAAATATTCCGGAGAACAGGTTGCCAACAGAATCAGTTCCACCTCCGTGGGATTTTTTCCTGCCTGTTCCAGGGCAGACAACGCCGCCTTTGCTGCCAGTGACACCACCGTTTCTTCTTCAGCGATGTGACGCCTGGCAATTCCGGTACGCTCTCTGATCCAGGCATCTGAGGTATCCACCAGATTTGTCAATTCTTCATTTTCCATCTGTCTTTCAGGAAGGGCACTTCCTGTTCCCTTGATCGTTATGGTTTTCACTAAAATTCCTCCCGTTTAGTAAGAACGAAATCGGTCATATCGTTCCTGGGCAATTTCTTCTCCCGTCATCCCGTCATATTTTTCGAGAAATTTCTTGATATGTTCTTTCAGCCAACCACTGATAGCATCCACGGTCTTTGCATCTGCACCGCCGAACTCCGGCACAATTTCCTCAATGACCCCCAGTCGTTTTAAGTCCTGGGATGTAATGTTCATCACCTCACTGGCTTCTTTTGCCTTATTGGCATCTTTCCAGAGAATGGAGGCAAAGCCTTCCGGTGAAAGAATGGAGTAAGTAGCATTTTCCAGCATCCACACTTCATTTCCTACCGCTGTGGCAAGAGCGCCGCCACTTCCGCCTTCTCCGATGAGAATACACAGTACCGGCACCTTTAAAGCTGACATCTCCAACAGATTACGGGCAATAGCTTCCCCTTGTCCACGTTCCTCTGCCTCCACACCGCAAAAAGCCCCCGGTGTATTGATAAAGCTGATAATAGGACGATTGAATTTCTCGGCCTGTTTCATCAGTCGGAGAGCCTTGCGATAGCCTTCCGGCATAGGCATCCCATAATTCCGTCTTGCGCACTCTTTAAAATCCCTGCCCTTTAAATCTGCAAGCAAGGTTACCGGCTGACCATCCAGAAACGCCAAGGCGCCTACCAAGGCTGCATCGTCCCCAAAATAGCGGTCTCCATGTGCTTCCACCACGAAATCGAATATCCGGGCAATATAATCCGTTGCCGCCGGTCTCGTCGCCTGACGTACTGCCTTTACCTTTTCCCAGGCTGTTCTTGGCAGGGTCAGAACGGAGCGTTCCTTCATCAGTTCTGTTGGTTCAAAACAGAAATCAAAATTTTTACGGAATTTGGCATATCGACCTTCCTGACACTGATGGGTTGTAATAAGAAAGTACAGCGTTTTCTTCAGATTTTCCCGACGCACGATTCCATCAAGAAAGCCATGCTCCTGTAAAAACTCTGCGGTCTGGAACCCTTCCGGCAGCTTTTGTCCCAAGGTCTGTTTGATGACACGAGGCCCCGCAAATCCAATTAAGGCTCCCGGCTCTGCCATAATCACATCTCCCAACATGGCAAAACTTGCCGTTACTCCTCCCGTGGTGGGATCCGTGAGAATCGTTGCATATAAAAGCCCTGCTTCCCCATGTTTCCGGATGGCTGCAGCGGTCTTTGCCATCTGCATCAAGGAAATAATACCCTCCTGCATCCTGGCTCCACCGGAACAGCAAAACAGAAAAACCGGAAGCTTTTCCCGGGTTGCCCTTTCAATGGATCGGGTAATCTTCTCTCCAACTACCTGACCCATACTGCCCATAAGAAATTTGGACTCACAGATTCCAATTACTGCACGCTCTCCGTAAATCTCACATTCGCCCACGGTTACAGCCTCATTCACACCGGATTTTTCCCGTGCCTCCGCTAATTTTTCCTCATACCCATCATAATGAAGGGGATTCTTTTCCTGCAATTCCTCAAACCAGGGTTGAAAACTTTTCCGGTCAGCCACCATGCGGATACGATTGTGTGTTTTCACACGAAAGTATGCACCACATTCGTAACAAACATATTTATTTTTAATGACCCGCTCTTTATCAATCGTTTTTTTACATTTTGGACATTTCATTTCCATAGCATACCTTCTTATTTTCCAATGGCAAATGTTAGTTCTGCTTTTGCCACAAGGTTTCCGTCCACTGTCGCTACAGCTTCTCCTACACCAATGGTTCCCTTACTCCGGATAATCTTCGTTTCCAGCATCAAAACATCCCCCGGACGTACCATCTGCTTAAATCTCGCTTTATCGATTCCCGCAAAGTAAGCCGTCTTGCCACGATTTTCCGGCAAGGATAAAATCGCCACTGCTCCGGTCTGTGCCATCGCTTCCACAATCAGAACTCCCGGCATCACCGGGTTTCCCGGAAAATGTCCGGCAAAGTAATTCTCCGAAAAGGTAACGTTTTTCTTTCCCACTGCCCGCACTCCCGGTTCCAGTTCCTCAATGGTATCAATCAATAAGAAAGGATGCCTATGGGGCAGAATCTTCATAATTTCCTGTGTATTATAAATTGCCATTGGAATGCTCCTTGTACTTTTTTAAAAGAATGCTTGCATTGTGCCCGCCAAAGCCCAAGGAATTACTCAGGGCATAGGGCACCTCTTCCTCATAGCTTTCACGGCAGTAATTCAAATCCAGTTCCTCTTCACTTTCCTGTAAACCTACTGTTTTATGTAAAAAGCCCTCCTGCATTTCCTTTACACAGGCTATAAGCTCCACTGCTCCTGCTGCCCCCAGAAGATGCCCTATCATGGACTTGGTGGAATTGATTTTCAGTTGATATGCATGCTTTCCAAATGCCAGTTTAATGGCGCGTGTCTCAAAAAGATCGTTATGGTGGGTACTGGTTCCGTGGGCATTGATATACGTAATTTCTTCCTTTTCCACACCTGCATCCTCCAGGGCATTTTCCATCGCTTTTGCCGCACCGCCGCCATCCTCCGCAGGGGATGTGATATGGTAGGCATCGGAAGAACAGCCATATCCCACTACCTCCGCATAGATTTTCGCCCCTCGTTTTTGAGCATGTTCCAGTTCCTCTAACACAAGGATGCCTGCACCTTCTCCCATCACAAACCCGTTTCGCTCCCGATCAAAAGGAATGGAGCAGCGTTTGGGATTTTCGCTGAAGGAAAGTGCTGTCAGTGAAGAAAAGCCTGCTATTCCAATGGGCGTGATGGAGCTCTCCGTGCCTCCCGCCAACATTACCTCTGCATCTCCGTATTGAATTGTTCGGAAAGCTTCTCCGACGGAATGGGTTCCGGTAGCACATGCCGTCACCACATTCAGACTTTTCCCTTTCAGTCCATACGCAATGCTTACATTGCCGGCTGCCATATTGGAAATCATCAATGGCACCAGTAAAGGTCCCACTCGGCCGGGACCTTTTTCCTTTAACCGGTCATATTCCCGTTCCATCGCCTGCAGACTTCCAATCCCGCTTCCCACACTGCAACCTATCCGGAAAGGGTCTTCCTTCTCCATGGACAACCCCGCATCGCGAATTGCCTCTCCCGCAGCTGCCACTGCAAACTGACAAAATTGTTCCATCCTACGGGCGGCTTTTTTATCCATATATTGTGCAGGATCAAACTCCTTTATCTGGGCTGCCAGCTTACAGCGATACTCTGTGGTGTCAAAATAGGTAATCGGCGCGAAGCCAATCTGCTCTTCTTTTATTGACTGCCAAAACGCATCCACACTATTTCCAATAGGTGTGATTGCTCCCATGCCGGTCACAACCACCCGTCTTTTCTCTGCTCTCATCGTTCCTCCACTTTCCGGCTACATTGCCATACCGCCATCTACGCATAGAACCTGCCCCGTGATATAATCCGAGGCTTCACTTGCCAGAAACAAAACTGCATTTGCCACAGCCTCCGGTGTTCCCATCTTCTTTAACGGTATATTTTTTACTGCTTCTTCCAGAAGCCTCTCCGGCATGTTCTCCGTCATTTCTGTCTGGATAAACCCGGGCGCAACCGCATTGACACAAACATTTCTGGATGCCAGTTCTCTGGCAACACTTTTGGTCAGTCCGATTAATCCCGCCTTCGATGCCGCATAGTTTGCCTGCCCGGCATTTCCCAGTACACCACTAACCGAGGAAATATTGATAATTTTCCCCCCACGCAGTTTCATAAAATTTCTGGTAAGATGACGAATCATGCAAAAGGCACCCTTTAAATTGGTATCCAGCACCTCGTCATATTCCGCCTCTGTCATTCTGGCAATGAGATCATCTCTAGCAATTCCTGCATTGTTCACCAGAATGTCTACCTTTTTATGCTCTGCCAGCACTTCCTGTACCATTCTGTCGCAGTCTGCAAAATCCGCCACGTTACCACACTTTGCCTGGGCTGCACCACCAGTCTTTACAATCTGCTGTACCACTTGTTCTGCCATTTCCCCGGAACCACGATAATTCACAATGACAAAAGCTCCTTTTCCTGCTAAAGTCAAAGCAATCTGTCTGCCGATTCCCCGGGATGCCCCCGTTACCAATGCCACTTTTCCTGTCAGCATCCCAGTTCCTCCCCTACCTTTTCTAAATCTGCAGGCGTTTCTATCTGGTAAATAGCGACCTCCCGATTGATTTTGCGGATAAATCCGCTGAGTGTTTTCCCCGGTCCTACCTCAACAAAGGTGTCCACGCCATCCGCTATCATCCGTTCCACGCTCTGCCAGAAACGAACCGGGCTGGAAATCTGTTCTTCCAAAAGCTGTCCAATGTCTGTCTCTCCGTTCACATAATCCGCAGTCACGTTGGAAAGATAGGGAATCTCCGGTGTCCGAATTTCTACACGGTCTAATACCTCTCTCAGCTTTTTCCCTGCGTCCTTTAAGAGGACAGAATGAAAGGGGCCACTGACCTTTAGCGGTATACAACGTTTTGCCCCCGCTTCTGTCAGTCGCCGGGAAGCCTCTGTCACCGCAGTCTCCTCTCCGGTGATAACAATCTGCCCGGGACAGTTATAATTGGCAACGGATACAATTCCCGGTATCTGATCACAGATTTCCTCTATTCCGGCTGCATCCATCCCCAGGACAGCCGCCATACCTCCGCCTTCCGGATAAGCCTCCTGCATGAACATACCACGGCTGCGGATGACACGGAATAAGTCTGGAAGTTTCATAACCTTTCCTGCCGCCAAAGCACCATATTCGCCCAGACTCAAGCCGGCACAAACATCCGGAAAAAGTCCTTTTGATTCCAAAACGGTCAAGGCTGCGACCTCTACCGTTAATATGGCAATCTGGGTATATTCCGTAAGATTTAACTGTTCATTTTCCTCAAAAACCAGTTTTTCCAAAGGTTGACCTAATGCATCACCTGCCAGTTTCCAAATCTGTCTGGCTTCCTCATAGCTATCATAAAATTCTTTTCCCATTCCAGTGTACTGTGCACCCTGTCCGGGAAATACAAACGCAATTTTTCCCATATTTTTCTCTTTCTACCGACTCTTTTAACAGTACTTCCCTGCCTGCTGAAATAATTCCAATGCCTGATTCATCGTCTCCCGGATAATTTCCTCACAAGTTTTTTCCTCTCGGATCAGCCCTGCAATCTGTCCTGCCATCAGGGTTCCATTCACTGTATCGCCCTCTACCACAGCTTTTCTTAAGGATCCCAGCGTTAATTTTTCCAATTCCATAAAATCTGCATTCTGTTTTTCTAATTGCAGATATTCTCTGGTCATTCGGTTACGTAAGGAACGGACAGGATGTCCGGTAGAAGCTCCTGTAATCACAGAGTCAATGTCCTTTGCTTTTAAAATCTGATTTTTATAATTTTGATGTACCACTGCTTCTTTGGACGCTACGAAACGGGTTCCCATCTGTACGGCTTCTGCACCCAGCATAAAAGCCGCGGCCAGTCCTCTTCCATCTGCGATTCCTCCTGCTCCGATAACAGGAATGGAAACAGCATTCTGGATGCCGCGGATCATTTTCGGATCACTCATACGGGACACACCGCCGGCTGCACGAATGTCTGCCGGAATGCGTTCCAGAGCCATAACAGCACAGGCACCGGCTGCTTCGGCAATCTTTGCCTGTTCCGGTGTGGTAACGTCCATAATGACACCGCCCTTGAGCATCTGTGCCAGATTTTTATTCAGTTCATAACGACTTCCCATGATGATTCCTCCACAGAATAGTAGTTTGCTCCGGCTGGTACCGGAGAGATTATCTTCAGGAAACACTGAATAAAGCTCACCTGACGGCTTTGCACGCAATCTGCCGAAAAATCTGACTA
>USSP01000036.1 GCA_900557385.1 uncultured Lachnospiraceae bacterium | reverse complement strand
CTCTGGTAACTTATCTTTTGATTAAATCAAGAACAAAAGCAGAAGTAACGTTAGTAAATGGAATGAAACTTCCGATTAGCGAGGACAGACAGAAAGAATTCAATAGAGATTATGGGAAACTGTTAAGAGGAGAAATCAATGGATAATATAGGAACTATTATGCTGAATTTCACGATGGTGATTACCACATTTTGGATTGTAAGCAGGTTTTTAAATACACTTTACGAGAAAAAAGGCGATTGGGACAACGGCTGATGGGGCAATTGGGGCGAATACCTTCAAGGCAATGCCGGAAATTGAGAAAGGATGTAGTAAAACGGCTATTGTAAAAATCTTGCAGGCAGCTCTGATTTGCAATGGATATATCGTAGATGAACTGAATGGCGTATATGACAGTACACTGGAAACTAAGGTCAGTGCGTTTCAGCAGTTTATGTGTTTAGACAATGACCCCATTGTTGAGTTAGTGTGACAGAGGCAGATGTCAATAATATGGAATATACTTTCAGCCGAATGATTGAATTACCGCACCTGGCTGTTATTATTTCCGCTTATTTATATTTTAAATCTGTACTTGGCTCAAAAAAAGAATGGTATGGTTGGGCTGGAGATTTGGCAACAGGCATTAAAGAAGTGAACATTTTGGCGGTAAATAATCTTAATGCGGCAGCAATCGGACATGCCAGAGATAGAATTGGAAAGATGGAGGTATTGGAAGACAATCCATACAATCTGGCTCCGACCAATGAAGTTCAGATGAATTACTGTGATGTGATAGCAGACATGGATGCTATAGGTATTTCATCCTTGATTAAGCGAAACATGATTCAAAATAGTAGTAAATATGTACTTTCAGCAGCTTTCAGTTCATATTACTTAATGCTTTATAAAAAAAGATGTTCTTATTGGTTGAATGACCTTAAACCTACAGAATATTCGATAGAGGGCTTAACAGGAGCGTTAGTAAACTATATGAAGGCATCCAGTCAAGCAATGTTAGCACAGTTGAAGATGGGAAATGTCCAGAATGAGTCAATAGTAGCAGCGTGTCGTTCTCTTGCTGAATTGATTATGCATGATAGAAAATGCTATTGAGTAAAGTATTAAAATAATATTTTTGCAGATAAAACCGGTTTTGGATTGGAATTCCAAAACCGGTTTTTGAGACCGGAATCAATTTCTTGATTTGTTTATTTAAAGGTTAAAAATAATAGAAAAGTAGCAATCCATTCCCAACAATATACAAATAGCCATAATAAAAGACTTGTTATTGTACTATAAATACATTTTTTTTAGTGTTGTTAAGGTTCCTTTTAAAGAGAGTAGAGCAGAAATTCCAACCGACAACCAGTAAAATGAAACGAAAATTGGCGTATAAGCTATTCCATAACAAGACATATTCAATAAGTCTTTCATATAGGTAGAAAGTTTGCCAGATGGTCCATGGAGATAGTGCTTAAAAAACAAACTTATAATAATAAAGAATATAGGCAGACCAATAAAGAAGATTTTAACTTGTTTCTTGGGATATGCTAAAAATGCAACTAAAACACAGAGGAAGGTACATACAAACAAGAAAACACCTGAGTATTCTCTCAGAAATTTAATACTATATTGCAAAAGGTCAAGTAATATACTGCTAAAATATATAGGTTCTGGTCTAGGCATATTCAATTCCCCCTTCTTTTTATAAAAATATTATAGGTCTTTTCTCATTTCCCTACAACATATTAGTGTATTCCAAAATGATTTTGACAGCAAACGCAATGATTTTGACACTTCGCAAAAAATCTCTATTTTTTATGACAAAATAATACAGTACAAGTTTTTGAGCCTTGTTTACATTTGAAGGAAATCTCCCTTTTTACCTCTTGAGGAGGAAAAATGTATGGGAGAACTATCAAAAACACTAGCAGAAATAAAAGAGGATAAAGGGAAATTCTACTTAATTTTGGATAGGTTCAAGCCAGTAATAAAGAAGTATACCAATTTGCTTTATAAAGATGAGAACAGGAATGTGCTTGATTATAGCAAAATTTTTGGAAAAGAGGTAGTAAGTTGGTTGTATTGACACTCTCCTATCCCGCAAGCTAAGATAAGAATATAGGGCAGTTTGGAGGATGAAAAAGGAGGAAGGAAATTTGCAAAAAGAGTCTGTTATTTTTAAGAGAATCGCAATCGTGATATTGAGTGCAATGTTCGTGACCGTGATTGTTCTGTCATGTTTGGCGGTTACCAAACGGAACGAAAGAGCAAATGAGGATACGGAAAGTTTCCAGCAGGCAGAAAACGATATAGAGACGGTGGAAAATGACGAAACACAGGAGGAAACAGCGGAATCAGAACCACCAGAACCCATAGAGGTTTCTGTGGATATTGAGGAATACTATAATAAAAGACTGGGTGACCCAGGAAACTTATATGTTATTGATGACAATCAGGTTTTATGGGGAAGTGGTGAGAATTCATACGGGCAGTTAGGACAGGGAACCCAGGGGTTCGATTTTTACAGTGAGCCGCTAAAAATAGCGGAGAATGTCATCCATGTAGATTTTTCTCAAAGGAGTTTTATGATTTACCTTACCAGTGACGGGAAACTCTATGGGGTAGGTAATTCTGGCAGTGGCGCTTTACAGCAATACAAGGAATTTGATTGGGACAATTACCGAAATAATGCCTATGACTGTACGGTGACCACACCGGTTTTATTGATGGAAGATGTAGCTTACGCTTGCTGTGGAAGAAACGATGTGGTTGCTTTGAAAACGGATGGCACGGTGTGGACATGGGGAACAGTGTGGAGAACAAGTGGTTATGCTTATTACTATATTTATATGCCCAAAAAGATTCTGGAAAACGCAGTCTGGGTAACTGGAGGATGGTTTAATCATGCAGCACTCTGCAAGGACGGAACCGTATGGACATGGGGATATAATAGCAGTGGAAACTGTGGAGTCCCAGGGCTTGAGGTGGTAAGAGATCCGATTCTGGTAGCAGAAAATGTCACGATGGTATGGACCAATATTTCGATTCCTTATACAACATGTACAACTCATGAGGAAATGGTACAGGGCTGGCTGGGAAAACTGAAATATGATGACAATTATGAAAATATTGCAGATATAGGAGATATGTATCCTCATTTTTTGAATAATACGGTAATACAAAAAGCCGATGGTTCCTTCTGGGTATGCGGAGAGCATGTGGGCACGGAGGAAAAAGTAGTGCCGGGACAGGAGGGGGAATACACGGTTGTCTGTACTTCCGACTTTTATCCTGTGAGTGATGAGGATGAGGAATAGAAATTTTTATCTGGTGGAGAGCCCTCAACTGTGCTATACTCTAATCAGTAACAAGCTTTTTGCCGGAAAGGAGAGGGGAACATGAGTGGAATCGCACCCATCAGCGGGTATACCGATTATTACAGCAGTGCTGTGAACCGGAACACCAACGGACTTCAGAATTTCGACATACCGGGAATGTCAGACGATGACCAGACCACCGGAGCAATCAAGAATCCGGGAGAATCCACGGAGAAACTGCCGGGACGCCGCTCTTCACCAGCAGAGTGTGAGACCTGCAAAAACCGGAAATACCAGGACGGATCGGATGAGATGGTTTCCTTTAAATCCGCAGCACATATCTCGCCGGAAGCCGCAGCCTCCAGAGTCCGTGCCCATGAGCAGGAGCATGTATCCAATGCCTACAACAAAGCCCAGCAGAATAACGGAAAAGTAATCAATGCTTCTGTTTCCATTCAGACAGCAATCTGCCCGGAATGCGGACGAACCTATGTGGCCGGAGGAGAGACCAACACCCAGATTAAGTATTATAATGAAGAAAATCCGTATCAGCAGGACAAGAAGGCAACGGATGCCATCGGTTATCGGGGGATGAATGTAGATCTGGCGGGCTAGACCGGAGTAAGACAAAATGAAAAGGATTGTACTTTTTAAAGGCGGTATCGAGACACAGGGATATTTCAGCGAACAGCTGGCGAAAGCCTTTATAGAAATGGGACACAAAGTCCTGATGTTTGATTTTGAGAGAGAAGCGGAGAGCTCGGGAGAGCTTCTCCGTTTTATTGAACGTGGCAATACGGTGATGGTGACCTTTAACTTTCATGCAATATCCCAGGACACGATACTCCTGGATGAGAACCATGAGTATATCTGGGAGGCTTTTGATATTCCCTGCTACAATATCGTCGTGGATCATCCCTTTTATTATCATGGATTCATTGAACAGGTGCCTCCTAATTACTACCATATCAGTATTGATAGAAAGCATCGGGACTACATGAAACGGTTTTTTCCGGAAATACACAGCGATTATTTTTTGCCTCTGGCGGGAACACCGGTGTGCGGTTATGAGGACTTGATTCCTTGGAATCAAAAGAAGAGTGACTTCTGCTTTACGGGAAACTATACACCTCCCAACCATTTCGACAAGTACATTGACCGGAACGGGAAGGAATACGGAGATTTCTACCGGGGAATGATTGCAGAACTTTTGCAGCATCCGAATCTGACACTGGAAGATGTGGCAGAACGGCATATCCGTCGGGAAATTCCGGAAGTGACAGAGGCAGAATTGAAACAGACCATTCCCAACCTGATTTTTATCGACCTCTATGTGCGGAATGTGATGCGGGGCAAAATCATTCAGACCCTGGTGGATAGCGGATTTAAAGTGGAGGTATACGGTGGCGGCTGGGATGAACTGGCTTGTAATCGTAAAGAAAATCTGTTGTGGGGCGGTTCCCTGAATTCCAGGGAATGTCTGGAAAAAATCATGGCATCCAAGATTTCCGTCAATGTGATGCCCTGGTTTAAGGACGGTGCCCATGACAGAATTTTTAACACCATGTTAAACGGGGCGGTCTGCCTCACGGACTCCAGCCTTTATCTGGAGGAAATCCTTAAGGATGAGGAAAATGTACTACTGTACAATCCTTCCCACATGGCTGTGGTACCAGAAAAGGTGGGGAGGCTGCTGGAAGAACCGGGTCAAAAGACTTTACAGAATATCAGAGAAGAAGCCTATCACACAACTTTGAGAGACCATACCTGGGCAAGCCGCGCCAGTGTGTTGGAAGAATGGATTGAGGGAAAGATTGAAAAATAAAATTTTTCAATCTCGAGATTTGTGTCTGCGCTTACTTGACACAAACTCGTCATGCGCAAAAAAGCGTGCGCAGAAATGGGGGAAAGAATGACAGAACTGGAAATCTTAAAGAAATGGGTAGAGGAAAGCAATAACATTGTATTTTTCGGTGGAGCCGGTGTATCCACAGAGAGCGGTATCCCGGATTTTCGCAGTACGGACGGATTGTATCATCAGAAGTATGACTATCCACCGGAGACGATTTTAAGCCACACTTTTTTCCGCAGCAAAACGGAGGAATTTTTCCGGTTTTACCGGGACAAGATGCTGTATCTGGATGCAAAACCCAATGCAGCCCACAAAAAGCTGGCACAGTGGGAGCAGGAGGGAAAATTAAAGGCGGTGGTGACCCAGAACATCGATGGACTGCACCAGGCGGCAGGCTCGAAACATGTGCTGGAGCTCCACGGCAGTGTCCTGCGGAACTACTGCGAGGAATGCGGAAAATTCTACGATGTGGAGTTTGTGAAAAATTCCACAGGGATTCCCCGTTGCACCTGCGGCGGCATCGTGAAACCGGATGTGGTGCTTTATGAGGAAGGGTTGGATCAGCAGACATTAGAAGATGCTGTTTCGTCGATCAGTCATGCAGATATACTGATCATCGGAGGAACCTCTCTGGCAGTTTATCCTGCAGCGGGATTGATCGATTATTATCGAGGCAATAAACTGGTTTTGATCAATAAGACACCGACTCCCAAAGATAAGATTGCCGATCTGGTGATACAGGGAAGTATCGGAGAAATTTTCGGGCAATTGCCGTAAGTAACGTTAGGAGTATGATATGGAAATCAAAGTAGGAGATATCATCCGGTTAAAGAAGCAGCATCCTTGTGGCAGTAAAGAATGGGAAGTGTTACGGGTTGGAGCAGATTTCCGCCTGAAATGCTGCGGATGTGAGCATCAGATTATGCTTCCGAGAAAACAGGTAGAAAAAAACATTAGAGAAATTCATGCAAAAGCTTGATTTTAGCGGGACCCTATGTTATCATATTTCTCCGTGATACAATAATTTCCTTGCTCCTGCATGAGACAGGGGCCAGAGACCAAAAGGAGGTACAAGCATGAACAAATATGAATTAGCCGTCGTTGTCAGCGCTAAGATCGAAGACGATGAGAGAGCAGCTACTGTTGAGCAGTGCAAAGCTCTGATCGAGAGATTCGGTGGTCAGATCACCAATGTTGACGAGTGGGGTAAGAGAAAACTTGCGTACGATGTTCAGAAGATGAAGGAAGCTTTCTATTACTTCATTCAGTTTGACGCAGAGCCCACTGTTCCCGCTGAAATCGAGAGCCGTGTTCGCATCATGGATAACGTAATTCGTTATTTAGTTGTTAGACAGGACGAGAAATAGACAGAAAAGAGAGAACGGGTATGAATAAAGTAATTCTTATGGGTAGATTGACAAGAGATCCTGAGGTTCGTTACTCCCAGGGGGAGAACGCAACTGCAATTGCACGTTATACAATCGCAGTTGATCGCAGGTTTAACCGCAACAATGACGAACAGTCCGCTGACTTTATTGGTTGCGTTGCTTTCGGCAGAGCTGCAGAGTTTGCTGAGAAGTACTTCCGTAAAGGAACGAAGATTGCGGTTACCGGACGAATCCAGACCGGTAGTTATACCAATAAGGATGGTGTAAAGGTTTACACGACAGATGTGGTAGTTGAGGAACAGGAATTTGCAGAGAGCAAGAACGCTTCCGGCGGAGATGGGGGTTTCTCCGGTAGCAGTCAGGGTCCCTCTCGTCCGGCTCCTATGGGAGCAAGCGAAGGCTTCATGAATATTCCCGATGGAATTGAAGAAGAACTGCCCTTTAACTAAAAACAGATTTTAAGAAGGAGGCAATACTATGGCTTTTAATAAGACCGAGAAGTCTGATTCTCCTATGAGAAGAAAAGGCGGCATGCGCAGAAGAAAAAAAGTTTGCGTATTCTGTGGAAAAGATAACGTAATTGATTACAAAGATACCGCAAAGTTAAAGAGATACGTATCCGAGAGAGGTAAGATCCTTCCTCGTCGTATCACCGGAAACTGTGCAAAACATCAGAGAGCACTGACTGTAGCAATTAAGAGAGCTCGTCACGTTGCGCTGATGCCCTATGTAATGGACTAATATGACAGCTAAGACCGTCAGGTTTCGACCCGACGGGCTTTTTTTCTGCAAAAGAATACTATGGTAGTTTTGCCCAAAAGGTGCTATAATATAAAAGATTAATTTGTGATAAGCACAAGAGGACACGTATGAAGAACAATGTGAAATTAAAGGGAAAGCAGAAGCTGCTGTTCCGCTATTCCCTCTATCTTGGATTTTTGCTCATCGGTGTCGATGTGGCTTCCTATTTCCTGGATTACAGAGTGGGACTGATACTAAGTTTCTACGCGCTGGTGTATTTTACGATTGTGCTGATTATGATGCGCAATAGTAAGACACTGATCATGAATGAACTGATCAGCTTTGCAACGGAGTACGGTCAGATCCAGAGAACGCTGTTACGACAACTGGAATTGCCCTATGCTCTGCTGGACGAGAACGGCAGGGTGATTTGGAGCAACGAAGAGTTTGAGAACACGGTGCATAAGGAGCAGGGGTTTAATAAATCCATTACCTCCATATTCCCCTCGGTGACCAGAGAGAGACTTCCGGGTGAGACGGATGTGACAGAGACAGAGTGCGAAGTAGAATTCGAGGGACATAATTTCATTGCCAAAATGAAAAAGATCTCTCTAAAGGATATGTCACGGGGCAGCGAGCTTATTGATTTAAGTGAATATGAAGGATATCTGGTGGCCTTTTATCTTTTTGACGAGACTGCATTGAAGATTGCGCTTCAGGAAGTGGATGACCAGAGTGTGGCAGTGGGACTGCTTTATCTGGATAATTATGAAGAAGCTTTGGAGAGTGTTGAGGAAGTCAGAAGATCCCTTTTGATTGCGTTGATTGATCGTAAGATCAACAAATATATTGCCGGTCTGGATGGCATCTGTAAAAAGCTGGAGAAGGATAAATATCTGATCATTTTACGGAAAAAGGCGATTTCCCAGCTGAAAGAGGCCAAGTTTGATCTGCTCGAGGATGTGAAAACGGTCAATATCGGAAATGAGATGGCAGTGACGATCAGTATTGGTATCGGCATTGGCGGTCTGACTTATGCCCAGAATTATGAATTTGCCCGAAATGCCATTGACCTCGCTTTGGGACGTGGCGGTGATCAGGCTGTTATCAAAACCATGGAAAATATCACCTATTACGGTGGTAAGAGCCAGCAGGTGGAGAAGAGTACCAGAGTGAAGGCGCGTGTGAAGGCGCATGCCTTGAAGGAAATTATTACGGCCAAGGATCAGGTGTTCATTATGGGACATCGTCTGGGAGATGTGGATTCGTTTGGTGCTTCTATTGGTATTTACCGGATTGCCAAGACTTTGGACAGAGAAGCGCATATTGTATTAAATGATGTATCGACTTCCCTGCAGCCCTTAGTGGATTTATTTATGGATAATCCGGATTACGAACCCAATATGATTTTAAACAGCCAGCAGGCTTTGGATATGGTAGGCTCTAATGCAGTGCTGATTATCGTAGATGTAAATAAACCCAGCATCACGGAATGTCCGGAACTGTTACATTTTTGTAAGTCGGTGGTAGTATTGGATCATCATCGTCAGGGAAGTGAAGTGATTGAGAATGCAACTTTGTCTTATATTGAGGCATACGCATCTTCCACCTGTGAGATGGTAGCGGAAATTCTGCAGTATACATTGGATAATATCCACATCTGTGCGGAAGAGGTGGACTGTCTGTACTCCGGCATCATGATCGATACCAACAACTTTATGACCAAGACCGGCGTGCGTACCTTCGAAGCGGCAGCATTCCTGCGCCGTAACGGTGCGGATGTGACCCGTGTGCGGAAACTGTTCCGGGAGGGGGCTGCAGAGTATAAAGCGAAAGCCGATGCAGTCAGCCAGGCTGAGATTTATCGTACTTATTATGCAATTTCCACCTGCACGGGAGAGGATATTAACAGCCCTACAGTAGTGGGAGCCCAAGCAGCAAACGAGTTACTGAATATCAAAGGAATCAAGGCAAGTTTCGTACTTACGGATTATGCCGGTAAGATTTTTATCAGTGCCCGCTCCATTGATGATGTGAATGTACAGGTTATTATGGAGAAGCTGGGAGGCGGTGGTCATATGAATGTGGCAGGCTGCCAGATGGAAGGTACTTCTTTGATTGAGGCTATCGGAGCAGTGAAACGTACCATAGATACTATGATAGAGGATGGAGAATTAGACTAGTGAAAATTATTTTATTACAGGATGAAAAAAAATTAGGAAAAAAGGGAGACATCATTGAGGCCAATGATGGTTTTGCCCGAAACTACATTCTGCCGAAAAAAATCGGTATCGAAGCAACCGGAAAGAATTTAAATGACCTGAAATTGCAAAAGGCAAACAGCGACAAACTGGCAGCACAGCAGTTACAGGAAGCCAAAGATCTGGCTGCCCTTCTGGAGACCAAGAAGGTGACGGTGGAAATGAAAGCGGGAGAGAACGGAAAAGCCTTTGGCGCTGTGGCATCCAAGGAAATTGCGGTGGCTGCAAAGGAACAATGTGGACTGGAAATCGATAAAAAGAAAATTCAGTTGGCAGATCCCATTAAAACCTTCGGCATATATGAGGTGAAAATTAAACTGCATCCCCAGGTGACAGGTACATTAAAGGTAGAAGTGAAAGAAGTATAAGACAATGGATGAAGCACTGATCAAGCGCGTTCTCCCACACAGTATAGAAGCAGAGCAATCGGTTATCGGTTCTATGATCATGGATCGTGAGGCAATCGTGGTTGCCTCGGAGCAGATCACGGGGGAAGATTTTTACGGCAAACAATATGGAATCCTGTTTGACACCATGGTGGAGCTGAACGAGGAAGGCTCTCCGGTTGATCTGGTGACCTTACAGAACCGCCTCAAGGAGAAGGATGTACCGCCTGAGGTGGCAAGTCTGGAGTTTATCCGGGATATTATCACAGCGGTACCTACTTCAGCGAATATCAAATACTATGCGGGAATTGTGGCAGAGAAGGCCACCCTGCGGAAATTGATAAAGCTGACAGAGGAGATTGAAAATACCTGCTATCTGGGCAAGGAAAGCCTGGAAATGATTCTGGAGGAAACGGAGAAAAAGGTATTCTCCGTAGTACAGAAAAGAAATACCGGTGACTTCGTGCCGATCCGTCAGGTGGTTATGAATGCCATGGACAAGATCGAGAAGGCATCAAAAAATAAGGGAGCTGTGACCGGTATCCCTACGGGATTCATTGATCTGGATTATCGCACAGCCGGTTTGCAGCCTTCGGATCTGATTTTGATTGCAGCGCGTCCTTCCATGGGAAAAACCGCGTTTGTTTTAAATATTGCACAGCATATCGCTTTTAAACAGAATCAGACGGTAGCGGTATTCAGCCTTGAGATGTCCAAGGAACAGCTGGTGAACCGTTTGTTTTCCTTAGAGTCAAAAGTAGATTCCCAGCATATCAGGACCGGACAATTGTCGGATCAGGAATGGGAGGACTTGATTGAAAGTGCAGGCACCATTGGAAAATCCAATCTGATCATAGATGATACTCCGGGTATCAGTATTGCGGAGCTTCGCTCCAAATGTCGTAAGTATAAGTTGGAACATAATCTTTCCATTATTATGATCGACTATTTACAGTTAATGACAGGAAGTGGCAGATCCGATTCCCGTCAGCAGGAAATTTCTGATATTTCCCGTTCTTTAAAAGCGTTGGCGAGAGAATTAAGTGTGCCTGTTATTGCCCTGTCACAGTTATCCCGTGCAGTGGAGCAGAGACCGGATCACAGACCCATGCTTTCTGATTTGCGTGAGTCGGGAGCAATCGAGCAGGATGCGGATGTGGTTATGTTTATTTACCGTGATGACTACTACAATCACGATACAGAGCGGAAAAATGTGGCAGAAATCATTATTGCCAAACAGAG
>USSP01000035.1 GCA_900557385.1 uncultured Lachnospiraceae bacterium | reverse complement strand
GATCAGCTTGCCATCTTCCACCTTCGCACCGTCGGCGTAATAGGTGTTGGGCAAGTTGACCGTTGGTGCGCCGTAGGTCACTGCACCGTACTCTTTGGGAGTTTCCAGCGTGGGCAGGGCGGGGAGCGTCACAGTGTAGGTCTTTTCGCAGTCATTTACAATGGTAAGCGCAGTCTCCTTGGTGAAGTCAGGCGCAGCGGCCTTGGTGATGTTGCCAGTCGTGGTGATGCTGCTCTGCTTCAGGGCGTAGTTCTTCTCAGCCTGCCCCATCAGGGTCACTGTGGCAGTGATGCTCTTGCCGTTGCCCACACTGGCATCGTCAAAGCTGGCGGTCACGGTGTAGTCCTTTTCCTTCTGCAAGATTACACTACCCTCGAAGGTCACGCTGGAGATGTCCGCGTTTGTCGTTCCATCATAGGTCTTATCTTTTACCGCAACTGAAAAATTCAGTAGGTACTTAGAAATTTCCGGTACCACGGAATCTGTTAATATCCTATCGTATGAAGCACTTGAATCTGTCGGTGTAAATTTCACGGTATAAGCCTTGTTATCTTCTACATTCGGATAAATACCAGATGCTGAACTACTATTTTCCGGTTCCCAGCTCCAGGTTCCGGCTACCGGTTGATTTGCACCATTATACACACCATAACCAGAAGCCAGGGAAACCGGAATCTGAGCAAGTGAAACCCCATAAGTCCCCTTCGCATTCCACTTTTGTGTTCCGTTTCCTACAATTCTCAGTGTATCCTTGGTAGACACATTAAGCGGTTTCGTTCTCTCAGAAGCAAATGCATTCTCTTTCGCCTTTATTCTGCCAGTTACCTGATATCCATGTGCCGGATATAATCCCTGAATTTTCGTACCGTCAATCCATGTAAATGCTCCGTCTGAATCTGCATCACGGTATCCATACTCAATGTCATTTTCCGGATTCGTTCTGTTTATGGTAATCGTCGTACCGGTTATATCCACCTCATCCTTAGTTATTGCAGCCGGTGCTGCCGTTCTTTTAAGAATCGTGATACTTTCAGGTTTTCCGGCAAATTTCTTATCCTTGTCGCTTGCAGCAACCCGATAATAAACCATACTCTCATGATCGGAAGAAATGATGTCTGTAATCGAATTTCCTGATCCGCTGCCCATTTTTGCAGATGTCCAGTTTGGAGAGGTATTGGTTCCGTTTACAATCACATACTGTAAAGATGAGGAAATTGAAATTTCTTCCTTCCGATAATCAATATTCGGCTTGTTCGATTCTTCCGGAATCGCCTGTGTTTGCAAATCCGCCACCAAAACCGCTTCACTGGCTGACATGGACGAGGATGCTTTCTTGCGAATATAGACTGGTACAGACCCACCATTTTCACGAATGTTATTCAGCAGCCCTGTCAGACGAACCTTACCACCCTGTCTTATAGTTGTCCATGACTGTGCATCCTTAGAAGTAGCATACTCCAGATCGCAGGAAGCTTTATTCTCTAAAGTCTCCTGTTCGTAATTGATAGAAACATCAGCAGCATTAGGTGCCTCCTGCCGCATTTTTTCTGTCTGGAAATTTACATAGGTTACATCAAGAGATAATTTACCATCCTTTTTAATCATCAGTCTGACATGATATTCTGTGTCCGGAGCTAAATCCGTAATAGTATACTCATAGTTTCCGGAAGAACTTTCCCTAAGTGGCGTTCCATTCGAGAACATATTTTCTAATGTTGATGTCTGCTCACCCTCGCCGGAGGTTAATAAAAACTTAACCTCTGCTCCGGGAGTTCCTGTTGCCTTAAGTGTAGCAGTCGCTTTTGTGTCAGAAATCGTCTTAATATCCGTGACAGTTGCGGAAGTGATACTTGCCGCCTTATTATTAGAATATGTCTGAGTAGCTGGATCATAATATACCGTCTTACTGTACTTGCGGAAATGCGGGTAATCCTCCGTTCCGATCACCTGTCCCCACGTACCATCTGATCGATCACCGTTTAATTTATAGGCAATTTCTCCGGATTTCAGTTTTTCTTCGCTATCTAGAGTAGTAATACCCGGAGAACTATAATCACTCTTTGTTGTCTCATAACAGTTCGTAAAAGTAGCCCTATTATCATTCGGGTACTTATTTCCTTCCAGTTTTCCTGATACAGCCAAGCAATTAGTCACCGTTCCGTCTGAACAACTATCTGAAAAATCTGTTCCTACTACAAAACAATTCTGAATGTTGATAGCATAAGCGTTACGACACAACCCGCAAGTCCAATTACCTTCCAACACCAGCCCTATATTTTGTACACTCCCATGTCTAATCCATGCCACCAGTCCCCACTTAAAACTTGTACCGTCATCAGCAGGTCGCAGTCCGGAAATTACATGGTAATTTCCCTCAATAGTCCCCCTGAAAGACTTACCATCAGCTATGGCTCCAATGCTTGTCCAGGCATATCCGTCCGGGATCTTAATATCCTTCATCAGCTTCAGATTGCTGTTATTAGAGATTTTACTATCATTAACCTGCTTTGCAAACCAGAAAAGCTGACCGGCATTATAAATCTCATAATATTCCCCCGACTGTATTGCCTTCTGATATGCACCACATGCTTCACAAAATCCATCTGCATTATAGTACTCATGACTACAAACGGTATCATCATGAAACATCTCGATTTCATTTGGTGTTGTTGTCGAAATTGTCTTACCTGATACTGTGATCGGATTGCCGTCATTTAAGCCCGGTACCGTCACCGAAATCTCTGTTTTATTCTCATTTTCCGGCAGATATACCGTCAGATGTCCCGTGTTCGCTTCATCATACGAAATCTGCATGGAAGGAATGACCATGGCTGCACTTTGACCTTCTTGATTGCTCAACAGTTCACCATTCTGCTTGATCGTGATATCGGTTGCCTGTAATATCTGATCGCTCGTGATCGCCGTGGAAACAAATTTTAATCTTGTCTCATAAAGAGGAGTTCCGGCCTTCAAAGTGATCGTTGCATTCTCATCATCAACGTCAGCAACGTCAGCTTCCATCTGATAAACATAGTCTCCAACCGTCACCGTTACCGTTACCGGTTTCCCTGGCGTTAATGGCTTCAGATAATTGGATGCCTTAAGTGTACCTTGATAATCGCTCACCTTCATCGTCCCTGCATTCCAGGTAATCCCTCCCACGCTGATTGTCACCGGATAAGTGCTTTCGGTGAATCGTACATCCGCAATCGTGCCCTGAATGGTATAGTTTTTCAGTCCAAACTCATCACTCCTTGGAAAATAATCACCACCATTTAAGTTGACTACTGCCTGATCACTGATGGAAATGGAGCCATCCAAGGTACCCTCCGGCAGCACTTGACCGGGCTTCACTGCGATACCAATCGCATATACTTCATTATGATATGCAGTGGCTGAAACCGTTCCGCCCTTGATCACAATCTCACCATACTTGTATCCACTTTCTACCGGTTTTGCTCCACCGCCGCCAGTGCCGATTGCGGCTCCGGGGCGTCTTCCTGCGTTCGTAACATATCCTCCACAGGCTGTCACATTGCCACCATTGATCTCAATCTTATCCACGCAGCCGTTCGCTCCACCGCCAATTCCTGCTCCACCGTATACATGATTAATATCCTTGGGGTAGCTTCCATATCCGCCCTTGGCATAAACAGTTCCGCCGTTGATGACAATGGTACCGATGCCGCCCTCTAAACCGCCGCCAATACCTGCTGCCATCCCGCTGCCATAAGCTTCGATATTGCCTCCGTTGATCTCAATTCTCCCCAAGGAACCCTTTCTCATGCTCGACGCACCAATTCCGGCGCCTACTCCACCGGTTGCTTTTAAGCTTCCCTCTCCGCTGATCGTCAGGGTACAGCCTTCCGGCACATCAATAGCCGCACACATATCACCGCCCTTGAGTGTATTTTTTCCCTCCAGAATCAGATTCAGTTTTGCTCCATTTGCCAATCGGATCGCCGGTATCCAGTTACTTGCTGTCGTAGCGTTATTGTCGATCGGAATCTGGATATCCAGATCCGAAATCGTGATTGTAGCCTCCACACCATTAACCAGAATAACATTGGTCGTACTGTTTCCCGTGATCGCCGCATGATTATACTGTTCCAATGTGCTGCTGTTGATGTTGATACCGCCATTCGCAATATCATAAGTATCTGTTGATGCCAGCAAAGCGATTCCGCCGTCCATGCTGACCTCGATCTCCGGAAGCTCCACGCCCTCTGCCAAAATATACTCTCTCGGAAGAACCGGAAGATAATAATAGAAACCGCTTTCATCTTCCCGGTTCTCATCCGGCTCCCAAGTAACGCTGATATCCGTCAGCACCGGGATATCTTCTGAGATTTCCTCATCTTCAAACTCATAATCCTTAAGAAAATCCCCGGCATTGCTGTCGGTAGCGATCAGAAACGTACCCTGCTGGTCTTTCTGCTGGTCTTTCTCCTGAACTTCCTGTTTATCTGCTTCCTCCTCATCATTACTATCCGGCACATTTTCTGAATTTTCTGTTTCCGGAGTTTCCTCCTCATTCAGATTTTCTTTCTTTGCATTACTGCCGGTAGCAATTTCCGAGTCTTCTTTCTTATCACGGTCGTCTGCTGCCGCTTTCTCATCTTCCGCGCCCTTATCGCGATCCGCATTATTTTTCTGATGATCCACGTTCTTATATTCCACCACCGAAGCCTCGATCGTCTCCGGGAAATTCAGATAATCCTCAAAGTTTTCTCCGGCATCCGCAGGGATCTGAATATGCGCGACCTCCTCCGGTAATTCCGTAAATCCCGTGATCACTTTCAACTTTTTTGTAGGGACTGCAGCAAACGTTGCAGACGGTATGCATAACTGCATCGCTATCATTGCCGCCAATGCTGCAGATACGATCTGCCATTTCTTCTTTTTATACCTCATATCCATTTCCTCCTGTTGTCATTATTTTCTATATAGCGTGACGGTTTTGTTCTCTCCGGTAATATTTTTTATTCATACGTTTCCTCCTCACCTGATTCATTACTTCCCCTTTTTTCCTGAAGCAGCCGGGATACTGCCTCCCGCAGCTGATATTCCGTCACAGGCTTCACCAAAAAGGTGTCCGTCTGCATCCTGCGGCTTTGGGGTTCAAACTCTGCCTGGTCGCTGATCCACAGGAGAGGGACATCCTTGCTGTACCCTCGTATGCTCATGCAGAAATTCATCCCCCTGGCTCCGTCCTCCATGACCACCACAGCATCATAAGGCCCATCCCGCTGCATGGCATAGGTACAAAACACGCCGTTATCAAAGCGGTCTACTTTGCCCAGCTTCATCAGCAAAGCGGTTTCTTTTTCTTTCTGGCTATAACTGCATAGCGCAATTCGCATTTTCGCACCTCCATTTCATGATGGGTTTTATCGCCTCATATAGCTCCTGATCGGAGCAGTCTGCTGGAAGAAACACAGGGATACGCAGGTGATACGCAATCAGGGCAAAGTTTTCATCATCACTCCACCAGACAAGCGGTACTTCCGGAGCCAGCCGCTTCGCCTGTATGGCCGCCTCCAGTCCCTTTGCTCCGGTCATGGCGATGACAACCGCATGGTAGCGGCTTCGCCGGAGTGCCTGAGCAAGCTGGTTCTCATTCCACAATTCGTCAATCGCAAGCTGCCCATCCCCATCAAAAATGGAGCGCAGCCTGCTTTCAAACCATTCCACATTTCTCAGCTCCGTACAAAGTGCGATTTTCATGCTGAGCCTCCTTTCCTGAAAAGAAAAATAAAAAAGCCAGACCTTCTCATCGGAAAGTCTGGTAGTATAATTAGGGTAGCATCTTGTCAAGGGAAATGCAACCGACTTTGTTTAAGACGCAGGTTTCCTGTTTAAGACGCAAGTTTTTTCCTGCGGTTTTATGTTATACTAATATTGGATTATTGTGCAAAGGAGATGGCACGATGCAGATTGCGATTGTGGATGATAGAGCAGAGGACAGAGAAGAACTGTCTGTCTGCCTGGAAAATTATATGAAAAAGCATCAGCTGGACTATACGCTGACAGAATTTGAGGACGGCGAGAATTTTCTGAAAGCTGCTGCCCAGGTCGATTTTCAGCTTGTCTTTATGGACATCTATATGGAGAACATGGATGGAATAGAGGCCGCCAGAAGGCTGCGCCAGAAAAACAGGCTCTGTAAGATCGTTTTTCTGACCATTACAGAAGATTATGCCCGGATGGGGTACAGCCTGTCCGCCAGCTATTATCTGCTGAAGCCACTTTCGCTCCATCAGGCAGATTTTGAAGAAGCGATGGAGCTGTGCCAGCTAAAACCGCCCTATGAAGTGATGACACTTTCGGTTATGGCTGACCGTCAAAAGCTGGAACTTCCCACAGAGAAGATTCTATACATAGATTATCAAAACCGTATGACACGGATTCATACGGCGGAACGCGTGATACCGGTAAGCGGAGGTTTTCAGGAGGTCACTGCCGCATTGCAGAAGGACAAGCGTTTTTTGCCCTGCTACCGGGGCGTTCTAATCAACATGGATTATATCAGCCATGTTGACAGTCAGACCTTCCGTTTGATAAACGGGGAGGAACTTCCGATTGCCCTCCGCAATGGAAAACAGCTGCGGGAAACCTACCGTCAATATGTTTTCTCTGGAATGGGGCGTATCGTATGAGAATGAAACAAATACGCAGGCGTATTCTGGGGGGCTGTCTGGCCTGCCTCCTCTGCTTGACCGGCAGTATCCCCGCATTTGCCGCTGGAACTGCAACCCCAGCCAACGCCGATGAAAGAAGGGAGAATCCGCCGGGTTTAGAAAACAAAGCTTCAGGGGCACTGGATAGCGGAACCCCGGAAACACCGGAAACACCGGAAGCATCGGAAGAAATACCCCTCGTCCTTGTCACGGAAATACAAAATGAAGGCGAACTGCTCTCCCTGCCGGCTTTTACCCTGCCCCTTAGAACCACACCGTCTGATGATGACCTGGAGGAAATTTATCAGCTGGCCCTTCAGTATCAGACCGTTTGCGCCACTGTAACAGCCGGTGAAGAAATCCGACAGGAAACATTTTCTGTCGCATGGGATTTTTCAGCCATTGACCAGACCACTCCGGGAGAATATGCCGCAGCAGGCCGGATTGAACTGCCGGAGGGGTATTCCTTTGGTGAAGCTGTCTTGCAGGAGCTTCAGATTTCCGTCCGGGTGGAAGAAATGCCGCCTGCTGTCATTACTTCCATAGAGCAATGGTATCCTTATACAAATGCATTTGCGCTCCCGCAGGGCAGCGAAGTTGAAGCGCTGGAAGAATTATTCGCCGCCTCCCCGTATTATCTGGAATGCTATGCGGAAAACGGAACCAGCTACACCGCTGTGGTGGAATGGGATTTTTCCGGTATTGATCTGAATACTGTGGGACTGTACCATGCAGCAGGAAGGCTGACTGCACCGGAAAATACCATATTTGCGGATCGTGTCGATTTCCCTGAAATTACAATTCCTGTTTCTGTTCAGGCTCCGGGCAGCCCGGACATTAACTGTTTTCTGGCCGCCAGAGGAAACCTTTATTTTCCTTGGGTCACACCGCCGGGAGAACTGGATAAGATCAGTGTATGGCTGTCCGAAAACAACGGTTCATGGAACCAGCTGGAAAATGGCATTTACGTGGGGCGGGAAATGCTCTCGATTGCCACCCGTCTGCTGGCACCGGGCAGCAGCTACCGCCTTCAGGTTGATTATGGCGGTGGACAGACTGGTATCCTGTCCTTGACCTACGCAGATGAAATTGTCCTTGAAGGGTATCATGAAGGCGACCGGGATGGAGGGGATGCAGGCGGAAATCCACCCGATACCATCATTCAGCCGCCTCCTGAAGATACCGATGATTCTGAAAAAACACCACCGGTCAGCGGAGAAAATAATCCTACGGATCACAAGCCTTCCGAGCCATCCCGGGTTGGAAAGGATGATTCCATAGATATCGATAAAGACGATTTCCCATCGGAACAGGCAAACGGTGATACAGAGGAAGATACCGCTTTACAGCAACCCCCTGAAGAGCAGACGATTGTCGGTGCTTCAGAGCTTACCGATCCTGCCCGGAAGCTTTCAGAAAACAGGAAAGATTCCGTGCAAAGCGCTATGACCGTTCCCCAGGAAGGCGCAGATTCCCAAAACTCTGCGTTTTCAGAGTTCTTCGATGAAACCACTGACCGGATTTCCGGCACGCGCTTTTTGATGATGCTGCAAACAGGGGAGCAAAGAGCCGTCTTTTCCAAACAGGGAATCACCATCAGCATACCCAAAGACGCCTTGCCGGAAGGTATCCAAAACGAAGATCAGATTGAAGTCATCATCCAAAAGGATACGGATGGCGGTTTTTCTTTTTCATTTTCCATCAATGGAACTGTGCTCAACTCCCTGCCGGATGTTTCTGTCATGCTGCCCTATCCAAATGACCCGGCAGCCGGCACATTGTTCCTTTGTGATGAAAGCGGCGTAGAAATCCCCATGACCGGTTACGACGATACGGCGAAAGCCGCTTCCTTTCAGATCAGCCATACAGGGACTTACACCATTGTGGGAAAGGAAGATACCGCTTCCCTGGCACATGCTGCCGACACAGAGCACAGCTGGTCGCCCATATTCTTTTTCATTCCGGTCTGTCTGGTTCTTCTGTCTGCCGGTGAATTTTTCCTAAGGAGGAGGCGAAAATAAGATGGTATCTTCTGTGGTAAAAAAATATGCTGCCTTATGTATGGTCTGCCTGTGCTCATCCCTGTTTTTTCTTGGCCTGTATCAGTTCAATAATAAATATGGTCAGGACACAATCCAAGCGGCAAATGGGATTCTGGCGCTTTCTGAGGAAGAACTTCAAAAGTCACCGGTGCGCTTTCTGGTATCCGGCTGGGTATTTTATCCTGACGCGCTTTTGACCCCGGAAGAAATACTGGATGAAAGCCATTATATGCGCTACCTTTCCATTGGAGAGCAGACCAATTTTTCCAGTCCTGCAAGCCCTTCTCCCTATGGCTGCGGGACTTACCAGATGACATTCTTTCTGCCGGAACGGAAGGAAGTGTATGCACTGGAAATCCCGGAAGTGTTTTCTGCTTACAACCTTTATCTGGATCAAGACCTGATCCTGCAAATGGGGGAACCGGCACAGGGGACACCATTGGTTCAAAACCGCATGGTCACTTTTCATGGCGGAAAACCGGTCACACTCACCATAGCGGTCAGCAACTATGACCACTTTTACGGAGGGATTGTTTATCCGCCTGCTTTCGGAACGATGCTGGCGGTCAATACAACCAGAGGAATCCGGTTTGCGTTCTGCCTGTTTGGCTGTACGGTTACCTTTGTCTGTGCGCTGCTGTCCTTTTATTTCAGCCGCCGGATGAAACAGAAAAATACATTCCTGTTCGGACTGATCTGCCTTGCCATGTGCGGCCTGTCATCCTATCCTGTGCTTCATATGCTGGCTGCTGTTTCCATATTCCCCTGGTACACGATTGAACTGTTCTGTATCTATCTGGTTACCTGGCTGATCGTAGTTCTGCAAAACCGGATATGCAGGCCGGGCTTCCTGCCTGCGGCCATCAGTAATGGGGTGGGCGCTGCCTTCCTGGTATATGCGTTTTTGTATGGCATGATGGCTTCCCATCTCTCCCTTGGAGCTATTCGTTTCTTCTCCGCATCGGTCTTTTGGTATAAGGCGGCATCTGCACTCTATCTATTTATCATCGCTGTGCTTGCCATTCACAGAGGAGAAAAACGGAGCAGGCCGATCTTCTATGCTGCGGCAGCCGCAACCTGCGCCTTTATATGGGATCGCCTTCTGCCGGTTTATGAGCCGGTTATCGGCGGTTGGTTTGTGGAATGGGGCAGCTTTTTCATAGCAGCCGCCATCGGTTATTCCCTCTGGCGCGATGTGGTAGAGGGGTATGGAAACAGCCTGATTTTTCAGGAAGAACGCAAGCAGGTCATCCGTCAGCTTTCTATGCAGACCGAATACAGCCGTCAGGTTTCTGAAGCAGCGGCAGAAAACAGAAGGCTGATTCACGACATCAAACACCATCTGCACACCATAGACCGCATGGCCTCTGAACGTGGGCAGACGGAGATCTGCTCCTTCCTGTTACAGGTAGAGGAACAGGTTGCGGCGTCATCGGGTCACTCCTATGTTGCGTTCTGTAAAAATCCCGTCGTAAATGCGCTGATTGAATACTACTACGGCATGGCGCAGATACAAGGGACAGAATTTCAGGTGCGGCTCGATCTTCCCGATCAGATGCCGCTTACCGATGTGGAACTGTGTACGGTGCTGGGCAATCTTTTGGACAATGCCGTTGAGGCGTGCAGCCGCCAAAAGCAAGGAGTGCGCCGCATTTTAGTTGCCGGCGAAACCAGAGGCAAAATGTATTTTTTGAAGATTGAAAACACTTACGACGGGCTGGTCTTTCAGGAGGGAAAAACATTCCTCTCCCGAAAGGGCTCATCCGCTGATCACGGAATCGGGCTTTCCTCTGTCCGAAAAATCATTGAAGGCCATGGCGGTGATCTCGATCTTGTTCCCGGTGAGGAATCCTTTCTTGTTGGAGTTACAATACAGATGTAAAAACTGTTTTTGAGGCGCATTCAGATAACATAGGCAAGACCTGATGGATGGACTTTGAAATAGATTTTTGCAACCTTTCGCACTTTTCTATTCCAATATTAGTATATCCAAAGCAGAATAAAACATGAAATACCACATCAGGCAGTCCCTGTTCATCAATAACCTTCTGCATTTGATCACGCAGGTGGCTGTCTCCGATAGGAGAACCAAGGAAAAAGCCAGACACTGCTTTTCAGTATCTGGCTTTTTATTGTAGATTTTTAATAACCTATTCACCTATGGAAGCAAACAGGTGACTGATAAATTCAAATGCCTGAATTGCTTTTTCAAAGCTCTGACGATTGGATGTGTAGAGCAGATCTTCATGAAGAGTTTCATATCTTCCACGAATTTCATCGTTGAAATACTGTTTCCAGTTTTCAAAGGCATACGCCCCCAACGGATCATAATCTTCAGAAATATTACGCTTCTGAAGATAGAAGCTGTCCGTTTCTTTTGTGAGCTTTAGAAGCTGCTTCAGCCGTTCGGTATCATTCAGGAAATACCATAAAATAAAAAATGCAACAATGAATTTTCACGATCATTGCTGCAAAAAATGCACGTTCCCAGGGGGAATCGAACCCTCAACTAGTGCTTAGGAGCTCAAGTCCCCGTTGGAAACCTATAT
>USSP01000034.1 GCA_900557385.1 uncultured Lachnospiraceae bacterium | reverse complement strand
AATAGGAATGGTTATCAGAAATGTGGAACTTGAGACCGTCTGTGGTGTGACGAGCACACTGCCGGAGAATACGCTGCCGGAGTTCGCGTTCGCGGGAAAATCAAACGTGGGAAAATCTTCCCTGATCAACGCGCTCATGAACCGGAAGGCGCTGGCGAGAACGTCCTCCCAGCCGGGAAAGACCCAGACGATCAACTTTTATAACATCAACGGAGATCTCTATTACGTGGATCTCCCCGGCTACGGTTACGCGAAAGTTCCGCAGTCTGAGAAGGTAAAATGGGGCAAGATGATCGAAGATTATCTGCATCAGTCCAAACAGCTAAAGGCAGTCTGCCTTCTTTTGGATATCCGTCATGCGCCATCTGAGAATGATTGTATTATGTATGAGTGGATCAGAAAACAGGGTTATAAACCGGTCATTATTGCCACCAAACTGGATAAGATTAAAAGAAGCCAGATTCAGAAACAGCTTGGAATTCTTCGACAGGGAATCGGAGCGGATGAGGATACGATTCTTCTTCCTTTTTCGTCGGAGACGAAGCAGGGAAGAGAGGAATTGTACGATCTTATCGATTCCTGGTTAGGGGAGGAACAGACAATTTGAAGCAGAACAGAATACACCGGACGATGGTCTGGATGTTTGTTTTTTACATTCTGTTTGTGATAAAGGTAGTGATTTTAAAATATCCCTTTGAACGACTTTATCAGATTACCCAGACCTGGACAAGGGAAGTCATTCTGGAGGGATTGGACACAGCCAACTTTACGCTTTTTAAGACAATACGCATGTACATCCGTTATGCAGACCGGCTGAACAGTGTGGAAAATCTGGTGGGAAATGTCGTTGTCTTTATTCCACTGGGAATTTTTCTACCCCTTCTTTTTAAAGGCTGCCGCAGATTCTGGGAGACACTGATGGTTTCCTTTATCTGCGTGGTGGGTATTGAACTGTTTCAGCTGTTCAGTGCTTTCGGAGCATTTGATGTGGATGACATTTTGTTAAACTGTGTAGGTGCATCTCTCGGATACGGTCTTTACAGGCTGGGTCGTTATATTGGTAGGAAGAGGCACTTCTCCGGTAAAGAAACGGAAGCAGAAAATAAGCAAAAATAAAGAAAGGCAGAGATACTATGAGAGAATTATTTCGGGAAGTCAAGTTGAATTCTTATTTTTCAGCCATTGCAGGCCTGCTGATCGGCCTGATATTGCTTTTCTGGCCGGGAGCCTCCCTGACACTGGTTTGTGCAGTGATCGGTGTGGCAGTACTGGCGGTAGCAGTGGTACAGATTGTGTTATTTTTTAGAGAGAGAATGGCAGGATTTGCAGCCAGCTATCATTTATTGCTGGGGATTTTGCTGTTGGTAGTGGGAGGCTGGTTCCTGATCAGTCCCGAAAGTATCGGTGCCATTGTACCGATTATTGCCGGTGTGTATGTTGTTTTGCACGGAATAACGGAGGTAGGTCGTGCCATCAGTCTTCAGCAGGAGCATTATAGTAAGTGGTGGGTGGCACTGATTCTGGCATTGATTTCTATTGTGTTGGGACTGGTACTGATCTTTAATGCCGTAAAAGCAGGAACGGTTTTGATTCAATTGATTGGCGGACTGATCATTTACGACAGTGTGTCTAATATCTGGATTATCTCCAGAGTTTCCAAAAGCGTGAAACAGACAGTAAAGGATCTGGAGGATGAACGAAACGGCAATATCATTGACTGATCAACATCCGTCTCTGGATTTTCGATGGGCGATTCCTGCCTCTGATTTGATGCTGTCCCCAGAACAGCTGCAACGTACCATGGAACACTACCATTTTCCGAAAACGGAGGAGTGTGAATTTTTGCAGCTGCAGAAGCAGATCAAAGAGGTAGTCCAATGCCGGGGAATTTTGCTTGCTCTTCCTGATAACATGAGACAGGAAGCAGCTCCTTACGGGAAAATGGTTCTTCATCGGCAGGATACCGTGCTGGGGGCAATGACGCTGGGAACGGAATACGATGAACTGCAGAAAGCTTATACCGAAAAGCAACAGCTGAGCCAGAGTTATCGTATGGAAATGCTGGGGATGGAGTATCTGCGTAAAGCGTATGCCTTGTTTAATGAAGCAGTGAGTGCCGAGGGTTTGGGATATCTGGGCGAATATCATTATCTGGAAGATTCCCGGCAGATTTTGCAGGCATGCAACTATCTGCAAAGCAAGCAGTTTACGACGATCGCGTATAACCGCTATGGTGTGCTTATGCCATCAAAATCGGTTTTGTTTAAAGCAGCGCTGAAGCAGGAAGCGGGATCGGGCTGTGTGAATACCTGTGCTTCCTGTACTGCGTTTCAGTGCAGTTTTCGCAGACATTAAAACGGAAAAGAGTCAGATGGAAATGGAAGATGGGAAAAAGGGAAAAGAAGCAAACAGGAAATAAGAAAATGAGTTGGGATCTTTTGATCCCCATTCTGGCTGGAATTGTTTTGGTCGTCAGTCTGGGAAAACTGATCAGTGTCTTTTGGGGCTATCATCAGGAAGCAGCTGATAATAAGAAAATCGAGGAGACTTTTGTTACCTGGGAGTCGAAGGAAGCGACAGAACAGGAAGAAGAAGTTCAGGAGGAGACTCTCCCGTACCCGGCACTGAATGTGGATTTCACAGCCTTACAGGACAGTAATGAAGACACGGTAGCCTGGTTTTACTGGGGCTTATTTGATTTAAGCTATCCGGTTGTACAGGGGGCGGACAACGAAGAGTACATTCACAAATCCTTTAACGGCGAATATGCAAAAGCGGGTACTCTTTTTCTGGACAGTGGAAATGCTGCGGATTTTACCAGTCGTCATTCGATTATTTACGGGCATGATATGAAGGATCGCTCCATGTTTGGCAAACTGAAATTATTGTTGCAGGATACGGATGTGGAGGAGGATCCCTACTTTTACATTTTTACAGAAACGGAAGTACGCAAGTATCGGGTGTTTGCTTATAGTGTGATTTCTCCGGAGGATTCCTTGTACAGTGCGGTGAATAGTGATGAAGAATATGATACCCATATAAATCGTACGTTATCTCTTTCTGCGTACCGTCTGCCTGAAGAGGAAGCGCAGCAGCTGAAGGAAAGACCGGCGCTTTTATCTTTGTCTACTTGTTATCAGCATAGCCGGCGAACCTTGGTGCAGGGATATTTACAGGAGGTTTTTTCTCTGGATAATTAAAAAAAAGAGGGCTAAAGCTCTTGCATTTTGATAGAGAAAGTAGTATCTTATAGATAAGAAAATAGATTTAGCAAACTTACTGTGAAGTAAGGACGCAAAGCTAGAGGGTCTCATAAGAGACAGCCAGTTGCCGTCATGTGATGCTTATATTAAGTGGTATTTGGAGTCTTTATCTTTGCGATAGAGGCTTTTTATTTGGGGAAAGAAGGGACTTGTGAAATGAAGAAAATTACAGGAATCTGCGCTACAGTACTTACCCTGTGTCTGGCCATTGGCCTGGTGACAGGTGTGTACAACAAGGTAAATGCAATACCTGCTGAAACGATGGAAGATCTTGCAGTGAGACAGCCATCTGCTTCTGACAGTGAAGAAGTCTATTTTGATGACCAGGCAATTGCGTTAGCAGCCCAGGCAGTCGATGCAGACATGGCAGCTAATTTTGCAAAACAGGCGCAGGCAGCATTTGATGAAGTAAATGCGATCCGCACACAGAACGGATTGGAAGCACTTACCTGGAATGCCAATCTGGAGTCGGCAGCACTGGTTCGTGCAGGCGAGGCAACCGATGTCTGGTCACATACCAGACCGGATGGTTCTGCATGGTGGACTGTTGACAGTACCTGCATGTATGGTGAGAATCTGGCGAGAGGGTATTCCGATGCAGATTCTGCTGTAAACGGATGGATGAATTCCGAAACCCATAAAGCCAATCTGTTGAAAGCTGATTATAAGACAGCTGCTATTTCCATCGTACTTGGTAGTGATGGAAGATGGTACTGGGCACAGGAGTTTGGTTATTAAAGAAAACAATACATACAGAGGGATGACACGCAGGTGCCGTCCCTCTTTTTCGTGCATGGAAATTGTTTTCTGCTTTGACATAATAAGAAAAAGCTAAGATTTGGAACATTGACACGGAGCATACCGAAAGGTAAGATAAGAGGTATATTTAAAGAGTTACGCACATACAATGGCGAAGGATGCAGACAGGAGGACATGAGGCTTGGCAAACAGAAGCAGGGAGATCAGCCGCGAAGATAGAGCCAGAGAGGCAAAAAATTCATTTCATAAAAGGGAAAAACCCAGAGGTATGGGAAATGTCAGTCCGGTGTACCGGGTGGCAACCGGCGTGTTTGCATTGATTTCCTTTGGTGCCGTGCTTAGTTGTTTTCTCATCTATGGATATTTTCATCTGAAAGAGGCTGCGAGACAGGAGCAGGAAGCTGTGATAGAGGCTGCTGCAATGAATACGGAAAAAACGGCCTATTCCCAGGAAGATGTGGATGCGCTGCTGGAGGAAGCAGTCAGTTCTGCTGTGACCTCCACGGAGAATGATTTTTTGGAGAACCTGAAATCCCGTATGGAAAGCGGAGATGGTACGGTAGCAGTGCTGAGAGACTTTTACCCGGATGACATTGTCATGCTGGATAGTGGAAAGTATCATTTTATCCCGATTTCCGATACCTTAGCAAAGAATAACTATGATATCAATAACGTTGTGCTTAATGCAGATAATACCATTTCCTATGTGGAAGAGGAGGAAACGATTTCCAGAAAAGGAATTGATGTATCCCGGTATCAGGGAGATATTGACTGGGAACAGGTAGCAGGGGACGGTGTGGCATATGCGATGATCCGGCTGGGAATCCGTGGCTACAGTGAAGGCACCCTGGTTTTGGACGAGAATTACGAAGCGAATATGCAGGGGGCAACGACCAATGGAATCGAGGTAGGTGCATACTTCTTCACCCAGGCCACCAGCGATGCGGAAGCCTTGGAAGAAGCACAGTTTGTCATTGAAAATCTGGCACCGTATCAGGTGAAATTCCCGGTGGTACTGGATGTGGAAGCGGTAGGCTCCGGAAATGCCAGAACGAAGAACCTTACCGTGGAAGAAAGAACCCAGTATGCCATTACATTCTGCGAAGCTGTAAAAGCAGCAGGATATACCCCGATGATTTATGGAAATTTGAAAACCTTTATGCTGATGTTGGATCTGGAGCAGCTGGAGGGATACGAGAAGTGGTTTGCCGCTTATGACACTTCAAAGATTTATTTCCCCTATGCCTTTTCCATCTGGCAGTATACAGATAAAGGGTCTGTGTCCGGTATTAACGGAGAAGTAGATTTAAATATCACTTTCGGACAGTGGTAATCCCCGAAAAAGTTTAAGCATGATGGACAGACCGACGGAACAACTGAAGCAATGAATTATATACCGTATAGAAAATCAGACTGTTGATAGGTGTCATAATTGCATTTTTCAAAGCACGGGCGGGAAGCAGCGCGAGAAATCCCTTTCCATACAGAATGCTGAGCCAGTAGGTTCCCAACAGGATATTAACAAACAATGCGACAAAAGCTTCTGCGATGAGAATTCGCCAGAAGCTTATTTTTTGTTTTGACGCCATGGGAACATAGTAAAAGAAACCGTAAATAACACCGCCGAGAATGGCGCTCAGGGTAAAACCGGGGAAATAGGGACCGGTTGGCTTCAGGATAAATTTGATAATGTCCATGATGCCACCGAAAATCCCTGCGGTGACGGGACCGAAAAGTGCAGCAACCAATTGATTGGGGATACCGGAAAAACCGATTTTGATATAGTTGCCGAATTGGATTGTGAGAGAGCCCAGCACAATGGCAACGGCTCCCAGCATGGCGCAAAGCACCAGATGATACAGATTCTTCATCTCAGACAGAGAAAAACGAATCTTGTCATAAATTTTACGCATAAAAAATAACCTCCTTATGTAAAAATAGCAGATGGATACAAACCCATCCGGGCATGGACTACATAAGAGGTTATGCGCACTCGTATGTAGCAGCGGGATGCGAACCCTGTACCGCAAGTCCTTTCGTAAAGAACTTTTCGTCCGAATGACAACTCCCTGTTCATCCGGCACTTGACGCACAACGTTCTACTCTGCGTGTTGGACAAACTATAACATCCTTTTGTACATATTGCAATAGGAGGTAACAAAATCCGTTTAAAATTTTGTCAAATGGTTATTGACATCTAAATACTGTTAGAATATACTAACAATGAATTGATTAGTGAAATTCATTATCAACTAAACTAACGTTAACTAGACAAGACAAACAGAAAAGAGGATGAGATGATGCCGCTGACAATGGCCACAAAAGGTGAAGAACAAACCATCAAAAAGGTGGGAGGAAAAGAAGAAATCCGTTTATTTTTAGAAAAGCTGGGATTTATTGAGGGCGGTGCGGTAACCGTTATCTCAGAAGCTGCCGGTAATATGATTGTCAATATCAAGGATTCCCGTGTTGCAATCGGAAAAGACATGGCAATGAAAATCATGGTTTAAAATCGGTATTTATGCCCAACAGGCTGAATATAAAGTGTGAGAATGGAGGAGAATACGTGATGACTTTAAAGGAAGCGGCTGTCGGCCAGACAGTTACCGTAAAGAAGCTGGCAGGTGAAGGCCCGGTCAAGAGAAGAATCATGGATATGGGGATTACCAAGGGTGTGCAGATCTATGTCCGTAAGGTTGCACCGTTAGGCGATCCTGTGGAAGTAACCGTGCGTGGTTATGAACTGTCTTTGCGAAAAGCAGATGCAGAAATGATTGAGGTTGAATAAAATTTTTTTACCAAACAGTTAGACAGAACTAATAAAAATGAGTTGACACAAATGGAGGTAAGACATGTCTGTTAAAATTGCACTGGCAGGTAACCCAAACTGCGGCAAAACTACATTGTTTAATGCATTGACAGGCTCCAAGCAGTACGTTGGTAACTGGCCGGGAGTTACTGTAGAGAAAAAAGAAGGTAAACTGAAAAATGATAAGGATGTAAGTATCGTGGATCTCCCGGGTATTTATTCCCTGTCTCCTTATACACTTGAGGAAGTTGTAGCAAGAAATTTCCTGGTGGGAGAGAGACCGGATGCCATCATCAATATCGTAGATGGTACCAATATTGAGCGTAACCTGTATCTGTCCACACAGCTGTTAGAGCTAGGTATTCCCGTTGTTATGGCTGTAAACATGATGGATCTGTTAGAGAAAAACGGTGATAAGGTTCATCTGAACAAACTGGCAGATAGGCTGGGCTGTGAAGTGGTTGCAATTTCTGCACTGAAGGGAACCGGCATTGAGGAAGCTGCCAAGAAAGCAGCGGCTCTTGCCAGAAGCAAAAAAGTCAATGCAGTGAAACACGAGTTTGACGCAACGGTAGAGAATGCAATCGCAGAAGTTTCCGACAAGCTGATCGGAGTAGAGGAATCCCAGAAGAGATTTTTCGCCATTAAACTGTTGGAGAAAGATGAGAAGATCGGCACTCTGCTAAACAGCGTACCGGATGTATCTGCACAGATCAAAAAGCTGGAAGATGCCATGGATGATGATACCGAGAGTATTATTACCAACGAGCGTTACAATTACATATCCAAAATGATCGGTGAGTGCGTGACCAAGAAAAATGCCGGAAAACTCAGCACCTCTGATAAGATTGATAAAGTGGTAACCAACAGATGGCTGGCACTTCCTATCTTTGCAGTGATTATGTTTTTCGTATATTATATTTCTGTAAGTACCTTAGGTGGAATCGTAACCGACTGGACCAATGATACCTTGTTTGGTGCGTGGATTCAGCCTGGTGTACAGGGACTTCTGGAAAATGCAGGCGCAGCAGACTGGGTTGTATCCCTTGTTGTTGATGGTATCATCGGCGGTCTGGCAGCACCGATCGGTTTTGCCCCCCAGATGGCTATCGTATTCCTGTTCTTGTCCATCCTGGAAGATTGTGGTTATATGGCCCGTGTTGCATTCATCATGGATCGTATTTTCCGTAAGTTCGGTCTTTCCGGTAAGAGCTTTATCTCTTTCCTGATCGGCTCCGGATGTGGCGTTCCCGGTATCATGTCTACTCGTACCATTGAAAACGAGAAAGACCGCCGCATGACGATGATCACTACAACCAATATCCCTTGTGGAGCAAAGCTTCCTGTTATCGCACTGATTGCAGGCTTCCTCATGGGTGGTGCCTGGTGGATGGCTCCTGCCATGTACTTCTTAGGTATCTTTGTAGTCATCATTTCCTGTATTATCTTAAAGAAGACCAAATACTTTGCCGGTGATCCTGCTCCCTTCGTTATGGAGCTGCCGCAGTATCATATTCCTTCTGTCAAGGGTGTTCTGCTTCATGTTTGGGAGCGTGTATGGGCATTCCTGAAAAAAGCCGGAACTATTTTGTTCTTATGCTGTGCAGTAATGTGGTTCTTAGGAAGCTTCGGTATCCAGGATGGCGTATTCGGCTTAGTGGATACAGACTACTGCTTCTTAGCTACCATTGGTGGCGCAATCGCCTGGATCTTCAAACCTTTAGGCTTCGGTACCTGGCAGGCAGTTGCATCCTGTCTCAGTGGTTTCGTGGCAAAAGAGGGTATCGTATCTACCATGGGTGTACTGGCTGGTCTTGGTGAAGTGGAAGAGTACGAACTGTCCATGCATGATCAGTTTGCAGCATTCTTCCCTACCGGAATCGCAGCAGTATCCTTCCTGGTATTCAACCTGTTTGATTCACCCTGCCTGGCAGCAATTTCTACCATGGCCAAAGAAATGGGAAGCCGTAAATACTTCTGGTTTGCATTACTGTTCCAGAATGTAGCTGCATACTGCATCGCGCTGATCGTATACCAGATCGGTGGTTTATTAGTAGGTGAGGTTGCTTTCGGCATCGGAACCATTGCGGCAGTGATTGTTCTGGCTGGTGTACTGTACCTCTTATTCCGCAAAGATCCCAGTAAAAAAGTAAACGGGGTAAAACAGGTAGCGTAACGAATGACAACAAATTTAACATTAGGAACGACGGACATTGTTGTTCTGGTGATTTTACTGTTACTGTTGGCGCTGGCAGTGAAAATCATCATCGGATTCTTTAAATAATCAGCAGCCTTCGAAGGAGGAACCTATGCAATTTTTTATGAATAATTTGGCAAACATTATTGTGTGTGTAATCCTGTTGCTTATTACGGCAGCAATCATCGGATGGATGATTCATAACAAAAAGCAGGGGAAATCCTTAGGAGGCTGTGGTGGAGATTGTTCACATTGCAAAGGGTGTCATTAGCCTTTAAGAGGAATTGGGATGCAGGAAACAATAGAAAAAACAAAAATGCAGAAAGAAGCTGTGCTTGCCAGACTTAAGGAGCAGGGATGCAGAATCACCAAACAGCGGCTGATGCTGTTAGACATTATTCTGGAAGAAGAATGTTCCTGCTGCAAGGAAATCTTTTATCGTGCATCACAGCGGGATGCCGGAATTGGTACTGCTACCGTTTACCGGATGGTGAATACCCTGGAAGAAATCGGGGCAATCAGTCGGAAAAACATGTACAAAATTTCTTGTGATAATTGTGATATGAATTGTATCAAGGAAAATGTATGTGTGGTAGAATTGGATGATAATACCGTACACCATTTATCCGCTCAGAAGTGGAAATCCGTGATTCAGGCGGGCATGAAAGCCTGCGGCTATGTAACAGAGCAGAAGATTCGCAGTGTTACGGTACAGGAGTGCGGCAGTGCATCTTAGGCAAAAAGAGAAAGTGTGAGAATATGGGAAATGCGATTATTATAGCAGTTATCATTGTCATTTGCTTTATAGGTGTAAAGGGCGCAGTGAAAAGAGTACAGCATGGCTGCTGCGGAGCCGGTGGTAATACCGTCAAAAAAGTAAAGGCAGAGGATGAAGATTTATCCCATTATAACTACACCTATCTGGCACAGGTCAACGGAATGACATGCAGTAATTGCAAGCGTGCGGTAGAAAACGAATTTATTTCACATGGATGTATGGCAGAAGCCAATGTCAATAAGAAAAATGTACGGATTCATTCCAAGGAACCTATGGAGCCATCCGTGATCAGACAGATGATCTGGCACAGCGGATATGAACCGGGAACTGTGGAACAGAAAGTCTGACAATAAGAAAGATGAAAAAGTAGGGTGTATGGATACGCTCTACTTTTTTTCATAATCATGATAAAAGTGGATTGACAGGAAGACTTAACGGGTATATATTGAACATATGAACAAACTATCATATGTTCAAACGAAAGAAAAACAGGAGGTGAGTCTATTGAAAATAGAAGGTGTAGAGTGCTGTGATGAGAATTGCATCCATGCGGATCGCCTGAAGGTTGTCCGGGAACAGATGCACATAAAATTCATCCGCGATCGACATGTTCACGATCTGGCGGCGAACCAGATGCGGCTGGGTCTTCTTCGACCAGGAAAATTCGTCCACCGCGAGAAATACCGTAAATCCGAGTTCACGGATCTTTCTGGCGATCTCCTTGTGGGACAGGGTGAACGGATCGAAGGTCCCCGGGAAGAATGCCACTTTATTTCTCGTCATGGTCTCCACGTCACCGCCGAAGAGCTGGTAGCGGGAGATGAAACGTCCGATGTGGGACAAGGTCGCCGCACGGTAGTAGAGGCTGAGCTCTCCGCCTTTATTCTCATTCAGGAGGAACAGCAGTTTTTTCGCACACAGAGAGAACATCCGGTTCTTATCGCGCTCTGCAAGGATCTGGGAGCCGAAAATATGCTGCCCGATTACAAGAAGCGCCTCCTGGCGGACCTGTTCTCTGTAGTTTGCAAGGCAGCTTAAGATCAGTCCCAGGATCTTCATCCTCCGGTCCTCGGCGATCTCATCCGGCTCCTGGAAGCGGACCGGATATCTGGAATAGCACTCCAGAATGATCCCCAGTGTGTCGAGTGCGACAGACACGATCCGCTCATTTCCGTTCGCGAGCAGAATATGCAGGCGCTCAATAATGTCATCGAGCTGTTCCGGCGGAAGCCACAAGGCAAATTCGCCGAGATATTCCGGAATATACTTCGAGAACTCGTACTCGCCGACTTCCAGGCCTTTTAACAGCTCAACCGCGATCTCGTTCCTCTGGTCCGTCGTCAGAAGGTGGGCCAGGCGCAGGAGTGCACGTCCCGCATCGTGGCGGACTCCGACCTGCTCACTGACCTTGATGAGGTTCGAGAAGTGGGCACAGATATGGAGCAGATGCTCTCGTTTTCCATGGTCCACCTGATCTGCCAGCAACTTGATATTGACGGATTTTAAGATCCACGGGGTCGC
>USSP01000033.1 GCA_900557385.1 uncultured Lachnospiraceae bacterium | reverse complement strand
CCTGGGCTCCGGCCGGGGCATGTGCCGTGGAGGGGGTATTGGCTACCCAGATATCCTCACAGATTTCGCAAGCCACACACAGTTCCGGCATGGTATCACATTGCAGCAGAATGTCCGTACCGAAGGGTACCAGCTGCTCTCCCACCCACACATCGGTAGCGGTGGTATTCCCCGCCTGGAAATGTCTGCCCTCGTAAAATTCCCCGTAGGTTGGAATGAAATGTTTGGGAATCAACGCCAGAATTTTGCCGTTGTGGATGGCTGCTGCCACATTGTACAGCTTCTGCTCATGAACAAACGGAAGTCCCACAAAAACCAGCGCATCGATTCCATCGGAACAGTCCGCAATCAGCTGCAGGCTGTCCTTCGCCTGACGCAGCAAAAGTTCCTGCAAAAACAAATCCCCGCAGGTATAACCGGTAAGGCATAACTCCGGGAATACCAGAATTTTGGCTCCCGCCTTACACGCTTCTTCCATCTGTCCCATGATTTGCGCTACGTTAAAAAACGGATCCGCCACTTTAATCTTCGGTGTGCATGCTGCTACTTTGATAAAACCATGTTTCATAAAAATGATACCTCTCTGATGGGTTTCGATTGAATCACTTTCTTACATAACTGCGCAACAAGTGCTCCGGTAAGGTTTAGACATTCTTGCATTTCTTTAGAAGAACCTTCAGTTCCTCCACGGCGAAGTTGTAATGAGTGTTGCAGAAATGGCAATTTACCTCAATGGGTTTGCCCTCGTTAATCATATCCTTTAATTCCTTTTCCCCAACGGAAATCAGTGCTTTCTCAATGCGATGCTTGTCACAGTTACAATGGAAACGCGTCTCCATCCGGTCATTGATCACCAAATCCATATCCCCCAGCAGCAGCTCCAGAATCTCCTCCGGGGTCTTTCCCTCATCCAGCATGGAGGTTACGGTGGGAATCTCTTTCAATTTCTGCTCCAGCTTGTCCAACACCTCGTCTGACACGAAGGGCATGAGCTGGATGATAAAGCCGCCTGACTGACGCACCGTATTATCTTTTTCCATGAGAACGCCTAATCCCACGGAAGAAGGCACCTGCTCGGAGGTGGCGAAGTAATAGGTGATGTCCTCCGCAATCTCGCCGGTCTGCAATTCCACCTGTCCCACATAAGGGTCTTTTAGCCCCATATCTTTAATGACGCTGAGCACGCCGGGTCCTACAATACCGCCTACATCCAGTTTGCCCAAAGCGTTGGGGGCATTGATGACCTGGGGTTCTATCGCAAAGCCCTTGACATTTCCCTGGGAATCCGCGGTTACGGTCATTCCCTTCACCGGGCCTGCGCTGCGGATCTGTAAGGTGAGCAAATCCTTGTCACCCTTTAACATACTGCCCATCATGGCACCTGCGGTCAGCAGTCGACCCAGTCCTGCAGTGACCACCGGACTGGTATCATGTGCCTTTCTGGCAGTTTCCACCATCTCTCTTGTTGTTGCCGCAAAGGCGCGAATCTGCGCGTCTGCCGCCGTTGCTCTTACGATATAATCAGACATGCTCTGTCCCTCCCGTTTTCTGTTGTTCTCTTGCCACCACATAAATCCGCTCGCTCTCCGGCGTCACTTCCTCATGGGTATCCGCATCCAATGCCTCCACAAAGGCAAGTCCGGCCTGTTCCACCAGATGTTTCATCTGTTCCAGGGTATAGCCCCTCTGATAATGGGTTTCCTGGAATCTCCGGTACCGGTTTCCTTCCTCCTGCACAAACAGGGTCAGGTCATACTCATTAATCTGCTCCTCCTCATGATAGAAGTTATCCCAGATAAAGCTGCACTCCTCCCGGCTCTCTGCAATCGTAGTGTCTCCAATCACTGTCTCGTATTTGTACACCGTATTGAAATCAAAAATGAAAAGTCCGCCGGGATAAAGATAATTATTGACCAGTTTGAAGGTGGTGAGCAAATCCTCCTCCGACAGCAGATAATTGATGCTGTCACAGACACTAATTACCGTTCCCACGGTGCTGAACAGTTCCAGTTCCCGCATATCCTGTAACAGATACAGGGTTTTGCTTCCTGCTTTTTCTTTTTTCTCCAGGGCAATCCGCAGCATATCCTCGGAATTGTCCACACCAATCATGTCAAAGCCCTGCTGCTCCATGCGTTCCGTGAGATTTCCTGTGCCACAGCCCAGATCCAGCACCAGATTCCGTTCACTTTCCAAGGCATCCTCGGTCTTCACGCCCGGTTTACTGATCCCTAAACGCAGAATAAGCCCTACGAGGAATTTCGTCCATTCCTCGTAAGGCGTCTCATCCATAAAAATATCATAGACCCGGGCAAAATCCGTATAGCTTTCCGACATTTGTCCCATACCTCCAGTCTATTTAACCGATTGCCAGTCCGATGGCTCCGAATACGCCGGCACTCGCCAGTCCCATGATGACTCCTGCCAGAAGCACTCCCAGCATTACCGCTACCACACTGGATTTAAAATCCATATCCAAAAGGCTTGCCGCCAGGGTTCCTGTCCATGCGCCGGTTCCCGGAAGGGGAATTCCCACGAATAACAGCAGAGCCACAAATAAGCCCCGTCCTGCTTTCTCCTGCAATTTCTTGCCACCGTGCTCTCCCTTTACCAGACAGAAGGTAAAGAATTTGCCGATCACCGGTTTGTCCGCACCCCATTCCAGTACCTTTCGGGCAAAGAAATAAATAATGGGAACGGGAACCATATTGCCGATGACGCAGACGATGTAGCTCTGCAATAAAGGCAGTCCCAATCCCTGGGATACGGGAATCGCGCCACGCAGTTCAATGAGCGGCACCATGGAGATAAAGAAAATCCATAAATACTTTGTTAACATCCAAGATACTCCTTTAAGGCATCGACAAGTGCCTGCATCTGTTCATCGGTTCCAATGCTGATACGCAGATAGTTGTCAATGCGTGGTTTGTGAAAATAGCGGACAAAGATATTTTTACTCTTGAGATAAGTAAACAATTCCTCCGCCGTTTTCTCTTTATGCTTTGCAAAGATAAAATTACTATAAGAATCCGGGAATGTAAAGCCCAGAAGCTTTAATTCTTTCTTAACCCACTCTCTCGTTTTTATCATTTTACCGACAATGTCATGAAAATATGCATCGTCTTTCACTGCTTCTACGCCGAGAATGAGCGATGGACGGTTCATGGTATAGGAATTGATGGAAAATTTCACATCATTCATATAGCCAATGAGTTTTTCGGAGCCAAGCGCAAAACCGATTCTGGCTCCTGCCATAGCGCGGGATTTGGAGAAGGTCTGTACCACCAGTACGTTATCGTACTTCTCCGTCAAAGGCAGACAGCTTTCCGCACCGAAATCCACATAGGCTTCATCCACGATCACGATGCTGTCCGGGTTGTTTTTCACAATGTTCTCAATCTGCTCCACCGGCATGAACAATCCGGTAGGGGCATTGGGATTGGCAATGACAATTCCACCGTTTTCTCTGTTATAATCTTCCACCCGAATCTGAAACTGTTCGTCCAGAGGAATGGTTTCGTAGGGAATCCGGTACACCTCTGCCCATACATCATAGAAGGAATAGGTGATATCCGGAAACAGAACCGGTTTATCCGAATTAAAAAAAGTAAGAAACGCAATGGAAAGCACATCATCGGAACCGACTCCCACAAACACCTGAGACGGTTTCACATGATAATACTCTGCCAGGGCATCCACCAGCACAGACGCATTGGGATCGGGATATAACCGCAGTGCATCCGTATCCATTTCCTTGGCCGCCTTCGCTACGCCGGGAGCAGGAGGATAAGGACATTCGTTTGTATTTAACTTAATTACCTGTTCTGTCTTCGGCTGTTCTCCGGGTACATAAGGCTCCACCCGGCGTACATTACTTTCCCAACTCATTTTCTTCTCCATTTCTGCACGTGTTCTTTGCCCATGGCCAGTTTATGTCAAGTTCGCGCAGGCACCTTTTCCATTTAGCTGCAGCCCTGTGCCCGCACTGGTGCCTGCCTCCGGTATGCAATGGCATCTTCCTCGCAGCCCCGCTCATACGCCAGCTGCGCCAATGCCTCCAAAGGTTCCTGATTTCCGGAAGCATAATCCAGCACCGGCTTCGTCTCAAAGGCAGCATTATAATACCAGAGGTTGGCCTCCTCCTTGTCTCCGGTCTGCTCAAAATACCGGGCCAGCTGCAGGCAAAGCTCCGAACAGGGCTCCACCGTAATCAGCCGACAGGTATATTTGAAAAAGCCATTGGTATCTCCGGAAGTAAGTGCTGCCATGGCGGGAATTAAGCCCGCCATCTGAAAAGCATCGGACTTGGCTTCTGCCACTTCCATCTGTTTCACAAAGTAAGGAGCTGCCTTCTGTAAATGCACTGCACTGCCAGCCTTGTACAGTTCCATGGCATACATTCTCTGCAACCGTTCCGAAAGCTCTTCTCCACGCTCCAGCACCCGTTCAAATGCCAGCAGATCCCGATCTGCGTGACTTTCCTGCTGCCTGTGGATAATCTCAATATCGCTGTCAAACACAAGGGGCTCCGTCACCACCTGTTCATGGATGGGATCTGCCCAACGGAAGGTACGCAGTCGCCGAAACAGCTTCGGACGGTATTCTTTGTCAAAATTATAAACGCTGCCGTTTTGCAGTTGGTTTACATAATACATCTGTACAATTTCGACTTCCGGGGCGGTTTCCAACTGCTCTTTCAGACGCAGCAGTTTCTGTTGATTCTCCTCGTCCAGAAGTTCATCCGCATCGGCACAGTAAATGTAATCCCCCGTTGCCTTGCCGAAGGAAAAATTTCTGGCATCTGAAAAACTGCCTGTCCACGGGAAATCAAATACCCTGTCTGTATAGGAAGCTGCAATCTCCTTGGTACGGTCTGTGGAGCCGGTATCCACGATGTTGATTTCATCCATGGCGGCTTTCAGACTGTCCAGACATTCTGCCAGCAGTGCTTCCTCATTTTTTACAATCATGCACAGAGAAAATTTCATAGGAAATTCTGTCCTTTCCCTATTATAAAACCTTGGATAAGAATTCCTGTAAACGGGGTGCCTGGGGATTGGTGAAGAACTCCTGCGGTGTATTCTCTTCCATAATGTTTCCGCCATCCATAAACAGCACCTTGGTAGCCACTTCTCTTGCAAAGCCCATCTCATGGGTAACCACTACCATGGTCATGCCGGACTCTGCCAGTTCCTTCATAACATCCAGAACCTCACCTACCATCTCCGGATCCAACGCGGAGGTAGGCTCATCAAAAAGCATTACCTTCGGGTTCATGGCAAGGGAGCGCACAATAGCGATACGCTGCTTCTGACCACCGGAAAGCTGTGCCGGGTAAGCATCGGCTTTCTCCAACAGATTGACACGTTCCAGAAGCTTCAATGCATTTTCACTGGCTTCTTCCTTGCTCATTTTCTTTAATTTCACGGGAGCAAGGGTAATATTATCCATAATCGTCAGGTTATTGAACAGATTGAAATGCTGGAATACCATTCCCATGTGTTCTCTGACATGATTTAAATTCACCTTCGGGTCGGTAATGAGCTGCCCGTCAAACCAGATTTCCCCACTGGTGGGCGTATCTAACAGGTTCAGGCAACGCAGGAAGGTACTTTTTCCGGAACCGGAAGGACCTACGACTACGATTTTCTCTCCGGGAGCAATATGATAATTCACACCCTGAAGGACATGATTGTTTCCAAATTTCTTGTGTAAATCTTTAACGGTTATCACCTTGACGCAGCCTCCTCTCCAGTTTTGCAAGCAGAATTGTCAAAATCTTGATGATGACAAAGTAAATCACAGCGGCACCGATTAACGGCATAAATGCCTGGTAAGTGATGGAAACCACCTGGTTCGCTGCACGGGTTAAGTCGGTCATACTTACATAACCCACAATTGCCGTTTCCTTAATCAGTACGATAAACTCGTTACCGATGGGAGGCAGAACATTTTTAATCGCCTGGGGGATGACAATGTAAATCATGGTCTGGGATTTGGAAAGTCCCAGTGCGCGTCCGGCCTCGGTCTGCCCTTTATCCACTGCCAGGATACCGGCACGGACAATTTCTGCCACATAAGCACCACTGTTGATACCGAATGCCAGTGCTGCCACCAGCATACTGTTTTTGCAGGAAGCAAAAATGATAAACCACATAATCAACAGCTGCAGCACAGACGGTGTGCCACGGATCACGTCCATATAAACCGTGGCAATATAAGACCAGACACTGGGCTTTCCGTTCTTTCTGGTGGAAAGCTTCATGAACGCGATAATCGTTCCGATTATCATACCGATAATGGCAGCATAAACTGCCAGCTGCATGGTAACACCCAATCCCTTAAAATACAGTTTCCAGCGATCACCCTGGATAAAAGCCATGTAGGCGGCTTGTTTCACGTCTTCAAGCCATACCTGAAAATCACTCATTCGTATACCCTCTCTCTCTGAATCTTTAAAAGGCACCGGCGCAGACACCGATGCCTTTGATTATAGCCTATTTATGCCATATTGTCACGCAGTAAAACAGCAAGTGTTCACTCCTATTCGGACAATAACGGAATTACTCTTCATAGCCTACAATGTACTCCTCGTACAGTGCATCGTAAGTGCCATCCTCTTTTAACTCGTTGAGAGCAGTGTTAATCTGGTCAACTAAAGCGGATCCCTTAGGAAGAGCGATACCATACTGCTCAACCTCGAAACCGTAATCAGCACCGGATACTGCAACAACTTTTCCGTCATTGTTTGCCTCAAATACTTTTGCAGGTCCCTGGTCTACGATCACGCAGTCTATTTTACCATTCAGCATATCGTTTACAGCGTATACTGCTTTGTCATATGCCTGTACGGTTGCACCTTCGATTTCCTGTGCAGCGTAGTCGCCGGTGGTTCCCAGCTGTACACCGATGGTCAGACCCTTTAAGTCATCAGCGGTTTTGATTTCTGCACCGGCAGGCATTACGATGTACTGTACTGCCTCGAAGTAAGGATCAGCGAAATCAACAGTCTGTTTTCTCTCATCAGTAATGGTCATTGCTGCGATAGAGCAGTCAATTTTGGTTCCGATAGCAGCTACCAGAGCACCAAACTCCATATCCTGCCATTCAACGGTCAGTCCCATTTTCTCAGCGATTGCTTCGATCAGTTTTATATCAAATCCATCGGGGTTACCATTGTCATCTACCATCTCGAAGGGAGGGAAGGTGAGGTTGGAACCTACGGTCAGGACACCATCCTGAAGGGTTTCTACTGCTGCAGCAGCAGTTTCGGTTGTCTCTGCTGTGGTTTCTGTCTCAGCTACAGTTGTCTCTGTTTCAGCTGCAGTAGTCTCTGCTGCACTTTCTACAGTCTGTGCGGTTTCTGTTGTAGTGGTTGCAGCGCTGCTGCCGCAAGCGGTCAGGGAAGCAACACCAAGAACAACAGCTAACATGGTTGCAATTGTCTTTTTCATAATAAATCCTCCTTGTTTTCCGAAGGAAAATGCGACTGCAAGGAGCAGAGGATTTTCCTCCTTGTTTTGTCTTAACTATCGTCCAATATAACAGAAGGTGAAGCAGATTGCAACCACAAATTTGCATAAATATTAACCAATATTTGCATTTTTATTCATCAAGTTGAAAACGATAACATACAACGCCATGTGCCGGAATGGGAATTTCCGGGGCTGCGATCCGGGCAAGTCCGGGCACGGAGACGGTTTCCGCTGTCCAGATTTCCAGTCCTGCGTAGAATGCAGGCAGATTTCTGGCATCCTGCAGCTGCAGCACATGAGGAAGCAGACGCACCTTCTTCGCTTTATCATTCAAATTAAACACCGCTACGAACACGGTCTTTTCATCTTCCGTACTGCTCTTCCAGATGACCACATCCTCTTCCCGGTAGATTTCTCTGGCATTTCTTCCATCCCGGTGCATCTTGAGGATGCCGCTGTTGGTCAAAAGCTGATTGGTAAATTCGTCATTGTCCTTCAGATTTCCACCAAACATCAAAGGAGAACGGAACATGCTCCATAGTGTCATCATGGTTTTCTGCTCGTCCTGTGTCAAACGGGTATAGCGGTCACCCACACCACGGGATCCGGAACGAATGCCGATGTGTCCCAGAGGCAGCATGTCGCAATCCGGCCAGTTGCCATCTCCCACATACTCCTGCCATTCCTGACACCGTTCAAACATTGCCTTCACATCCGCCCAATCATCCCAAAGGTCGTCTGTCATACGCCACAGATTGGCATTTTGCTGCAGCACCGCTCCGTCTGACAGCTGTGCCGGTCCGGGAGATACACTTAAGACCATCTTTCTGCCGCTGTTAAGAATTGCCCGGTGAATCATTTCCAGTTCCCTGGCTGCACACCGGGGTGCTTCCGGCGTATAATATGTATGACAGATATCATCCACTTTTACATAATCCACACCCCAGGATGCATAAAGAGCAAACACAGAATCATAATAAGCCTGTGCCCCTTCCCTGTCGGTATCGATTCCGTACATATCCGTATTCCAGGAGCACAGAGATGCCGGGTGGGCAATCTGTCTGGCGGTTGCCTCCGTTCCCAGAATTTTTCTATTTTCATGCACGGCCTGTCTGGGAATTCCCCGCATCATGTGGAGTCCGAATTTCAGCCCCATCTCATGAATCCGATCCGCGATGGGCTTAAAGCCTTTTCCATCCGCTGCTGATGGGAAGCGATTCACTGCGGGAAGCAGGCGGGAATATTCGTCTATGCATAATTCCGTGAATTTGTGATAACCGGCCGAGTCCGCTTCCGGCTCGTACCACTGAATATCACATACCACGTATTCCCAGCCGTATTTTTTCAGATGCTGCGCCATGTACTCCGCATTTTCCAGAAGTTCAGCCTCTGTGACACTGGCTCCAAAGCTGTCCCAGCTGTTCCAGCCCATGGGGGAAAAGGGGGCTGCTTCCTGTATTTCCTGTCTTATGTTCTTCATGTCTGTTACCTCCCAAGTATTTCTGTAAACCTACCTCCAATATACCGCCGGAAAGGGGAAAAAACAAGAGATTCTGTCCCGCTTGCCAGCCCATTTGCTTTTCTTACGTGAATCCGCTAGAATCAGATTGAAGATGAGGTTAAAAATAATTGATTATGGAAAGGATTTTTTCCCATGAAATTAAAGGATTTGGAAATTTATGACCAGATTACCATACAATGTCACGATAATCCCGATGCGGATGCCCTGGCTTCCGGCTACGGGCTGTACTGCTATTTTTCCTCCAAAGGAAAATCCGTCCAGCTTATCTACAGCGGACGCGCCCCCATTCAAAAGGCAAACCTCACATTAATGATCGACCGTCTCCATCTTCCCATTACCTATCTGGCACCCTTTTCCGGTCAGCCTCTCCAGGTTCCGGGACTGCTCATCACCGTGGACTGTCAGTACGGCGAGGGCAATGTCACCCCCATTGAGGCAGAGGATGTGGCCATTATCGACCACCATCAGGATGTTTCTGCCGATTTGGAGAAAAAGGTTGTGGTTTCCTCTCTGGGCAGCTGTGCCACGTTAGTCTGGAAGCTTCTGTGCAATGAGGATTTTCGTTTTTCCGACTACCCTTATCTTGACACAGCGCTTTACTATGGTCTCTACACGGACACCGGACAATTTGCCGAGCTTTACAATCCTCTGGACATGGATATGCGGGAATCTCTTCACTTTGACAAAAATCTGATTACCCTGTTCCGCAATTCCAATCTCTCCTTAAAGGAACTGGAAGTCGCCGGGGTTGCCATGATTCGCTACAGTTATAACGACGATTACCATTTCGCTGTCATCCAGGCGCAGCCCTGCGATCCCAACATTCTGGGACTCATCAGTGACTTCCTCCTCCAGGTGGCAGAGGTTACCAGCTGCCTGGTCTATAATAAAATAGAAGGAAGTGGCGATTATAAGCTCTCCGTCCGCTCCTGCATCAAAGAAGTAAATGCCAGCGAACTGGCGGCTTTCCTCACAGAAGGGATCGGAAACGGCGGCGGGCATCTGGAAAAAGCCGGAGGGTTAGTAAACCGCAAACTTTATGTGGAGAAATATCCTACCACTCATTCCGAAGCTTTTTTCAATAATCGCATGATTGAATATTTCAACGCCTATGATATCCTCTATGCCCAGGACTACGAAGCGGATTTATCCACCATGCCTTCCTACCGGAAAAAGAAAATCCCTTACGGCTATGTGAAAGCCACCGACTGCCTGCCCCTCAGCACTCCCATCGCCCTTTACACCGGAGAAGGTGAGATCGAGCAGACCGTAACTGCGGATCTGATTTTTGTCATCAGCCCCAATGCCACCATGCATCCCACGACCCTGCGCCATCTGCGGGATGCCTATGAATGTCTGGAAAAACCTTTTGTTTTACCGGACGAAAGCAGTCTTCCGATCGTCAAGAACAAACTGACCGGTGACACTGTCCCCCTGCTTGCCCACGCCCAGACCTGTATTCCGGCTGCAGAAGCACTGGTTCATGCCCGGAAGCTGGAGAAAGGCGTCAAGGTCTTTTCCCTGTGGGATAACAGCCGCTACATCACCGGAAATCCCGGCGATTATCTGGTGGTTTTAGACAGCAATCTACACGATTTATTCGTTATCAAAAAAGAAACCTTTGAGGACTCTTACGAAAAGGTCTGAAAATATACTCGTACAGGCATAAGCCCCGGCATTTCTCTCATACCATGTAGTAATAGAGAAATTTGGAAAGATGAGCAAGAATGAAATAATAAACTTTATGCATAAAGAGCAGGCATATGTTGAAACTTTATCGAGGGATATTATTCTGTTCAAATATGCTGAAAGTTTACAAATCTAAACAGAAGGGAGGACAATCAATGCTACAAGAAAGTAATCGCATAGAATTTAAAGTGGAATTGAATGATAAACTGGAAAAAGAAGTGGTGGCTTTTCTGAATAATAAAGAAGGTGGCATTTTATACGTAGGAGTAGATGATAATGGAAAGCCAGTTAGAATCTCAGATATTGATTCTACACAGTTGAAGATTGCAGATCGTATAAAAAATAACATTCTTCCGTCAACTTTGGGGTTATTTGATATTGTGACTGAAGAGATAGATAATATTTCTGTAATTAAAATCTTAATTTCCAGTGGATTGGAAAAACCATATTATATAAAGAGACAGGGAATGTCACCAAATGGTTGCTTTACAAGAATGGGGGCATCATCTCAACCAATGTCAACAGCAAGGAGTGATGAGTTTTATAGAAAACAAATTCATAATACGAGGATTGGAACTGAATGAAAAATTTGCAAATTGGAAAAACTTCTTTAGTAGATTGGGAACTGACATATTTTTCTGCTATCGAGAG
>USSP01000032.1 GCA_900557385.1 uncultured Lachnospiraceae bacterium | reverse complement strand
CCGTAGACCATCTCCGGGGGAAAAACGTGGCACTGATTTTTGAAAAAACCAGTACCAGAACCCGATGCGCTTTTGAAGTGGCAGCACATGATCTGGGTATGGGAACGACGTTCTTAAATCCCACCGATTCGCAGATCGGTAAGAAAGAAAGCATACCGGACACGGCAAGAGTACTGGGAAGCATGTTCGACGGTATTGAGTACCGGGGATTCGGACAGGATATTGTGGAAGAACTGGCGGAGTATGCCGGAGTACCGGTGTGGAACGGACTTACCAATGAGTTCCACCCCACACAGATGCTGGCGGATTTACTTACGATTCGGGAACACTTCGGACATATTAAGGGAATCCGTATGACATACATGGGAGATGCCCGTTACAATACCGGTAATTCCCTCATGGTGGCAAGTGCCAAGATGGGTATGCATTTTATCATTTGTGCTCCCAAGGAATTTTTCCCGGATCCTGCCCTGGTAAAACAGTGTGAGGAGATTGCACAGACTACAGGCGGAAGCATCCGTCTCACAGAAGATCCTATGGAGGGAACCAAAGATGTGGATGTAATTTCCACGGATGTATGGGTTTCTATGGGAGAGCCTGATGAGGCATGGGAGAGCCGTATTAAAGTATTGTCTCCTTACCAGGTAAATAAGAAAATTATGGAGAATGCCGGAGAACAGGCAGTATTTATGCATTGTCTTCCCGCTTTCCATGACTTAAAGACCAAGATTGGCAAGGAAAAAGGCGAGAAGTTTGGCTTTGAAGCATTGGAAGTGACCGATGAGGTATTTGAATCCAGACAGTCCATCGTATTTCAGGAAGCGGAGAACCGCATGCATACCATTAAGGCAGTGATGGCGGCGACTCTGGGATATGAATAAATCCTGCAAGCAGGATTTTACTTTCGTTCTGTAATGGGACAAGAGGTAAAACATGAAGAATGAGATTTTAACAATGCTCAGAGAACACTGCCCGGACTATGTGTCCGGGCAGGCTCTTTGTGAACAGTTTGGCGTTTCCCGTACTGCAGTGTGGAAGGCAATCAAACAGTTGGAAAAAGAAGGCTATGTGATAGAAGCGGTACGCAATCGGGGGTACCGTCTGGCAGAGAATATGGATGTATTAAATCAGGCAGAGCTGGATAATCATTTGCATTTCCGGTGGATTGCCGGGAAGAAGATTTATGAGGCGGTGACAGGTTCTACCAATACGGACCTAAAGACCATGGCAGAAGAAGGAGCACCTCATGGTACCCTGGTGGTAGCCGGTGATCAGCAGGCCGGTAAGGGACGCAGGGGCAGAAGCTGGCAGGTACCTGCAGAAAAAACCATTGCCATGTCGGTATTGCTTCGTCCGGATTTTCCCGCCGATCACGCGTCCATGATTACGCTTTTACAGGCGTATGCGGTAGCTCTGGCAGTGGAGGATGTGTGTGGATTACAGACACAGATTAAATGGCCGAATGATGTGGTTGTAAACGGAAAGAAAATCTGCGGTATTTTAACGGAAATGAGTGTCAGCCTGGAGCAGAAAGAAATCGCTTATGTGATTGTAGGTACGGGAATTAATGTGAATATTGAGGAATTCCCGGAGGAACTGCAGAAGACTGCCACTTCCTTAAAGCTGGAGACCGGTCGTGAAGTGTCCAGAGTGGCAATCATTGAGCGGGTACTTTTCTATTTTGAGAAAGCCTATGATGAATTTGAAAAGGTGCAGGATCTTTCCTTTATCAAAGAGATTTACGAGGCGCACATGGCCAATAAGAACCGGGAGGTTCATGTGTTAGATCCACAGCATCCCTTTGACGGAATCGCCAGGGGAATAGACAGCCATGGAGAGCTTCTGGTAGAAAAGCAGGATGGCACGGTGGAAGCTGTTTATGCCGGTGAAGTCTCAGTTAGGGGGATATATGGATATGTCTGATAAAATCGTACTTTGTGGGGCAAATTCCTACGAACAGAAGTATTATTTCAATAAAGAACAGTTTGGAAAACTGCCCGAAGAAATTCAGAATGATCTGCATGTGATCTGTGTGCTTTTCACAGAAGAAGTGGGTGGCATCTTTACCATCTGCTTTGACCAGGCAGGAAATTTACAATTTGAGACGGATGTGGCAGATAACGATTATCTCTTTGATGAGATTGGTGCAGGATTGCTGATTCGGGAGATCGAGAGAAACAGGGCAGAACTTTTACATTCCCTGGAGTTGTATTACAAAGTGTTTATTCTTCATGAAAGTGTGGAAGAACTGCTGAAACAAGAATGAAGAAAGTGACTGGGCACCAAAGTTTGCAAGTAGCGGAAAGGGATGGTTATTCATATGATTTTAGTAGTTGATATTGGAAATACGAACATTACATGCGGCGTGTACAGAGAGAAGGAATTGATTTGCACCTTTCGTCTTACTACGAAAATGCCCCGTACCTCAGATGAGTATGGCATTGTGTTACGGGAATTATTCGATAGAAACGGCATGGACTACACAGAACTGGACGGCGTGATTATTGCCAGTGTTGTGCCCAATGTCATGCATTCCTTCCAGAGCGCTATTCAGAAATATCTGCATCGTAAGGCAATCGTAGTGGGACCTGGCATCAAAACCGGTATTAAAATCACTTCGGAAAATCCCAGAGAGATCGGACCTGACCGTATTGTGGATGCGGTGGCGGCCTATGAGATTTATGGTGGGCCTGTGCTGGTATTGGACTTTGGAACGGCAACGACCTATGATCTGGTAGAAGCGGACGGAACCTTTGCGGTGGGAATTACCGCGCCCGGAATCCGCATTTCTGCGAAAGCCCTGTGGGAAGATACGGCGAAGCTTCCTGAAATTGAGATTAAGAAACCGAAGTCCATTCTCGCGAAGGAAACCATCAGCAGTATGCAGGCAGGACTGATGTACGGGCAGATTGGGCAGACGGAATACATTGTGAATCAGGTAAAAAAAGAAACCGGCTATACCGATCTGAAAGTGGTAGCAACCGGAGGGCTGGGGCGTATCATAGCAGATGAGACGGATTCTATTCAGCAGTATAATAGTTCTTTGACTTTGGAAGGACTTCGCATCCTTTATGAAAAGAACTGCAAAGCATAAGAGAAAAGCACAACTGAGGTTGACATAACTATGAAACTAACCATAGGAAATGTTACACTGGACAACCAGGTCATTCTGGCACCAATGGCAGGGGTAAGCGACCTGCCATTTCGTTTGTTATGCCATGAACAGGGCGCGGGTCTGGTGTGTATGGAGATGGTGTCTGCCAAGGCACTGCAATATATCATAATAAAAATACAGAAAGTCTGTTACAGATTCATCCCCGGGAACATCCGGTTTCTCTCCAGCTCTTTGGCTCAGAACCGGAAACCATTGCGGAGCAGGCAGCACGATTGGAAGACCGTCCTTTTGACATTCTGGATTTGAATATGGGATGTCCGGTACCCAAAATTGTGGGAAATGGGGACGGCTCTGCTTTGATGAAAAACCCAGTTCTCGCAGGCAAAATTATTGAGGCTACGGTAAAAGAGATAAAAAAACCGGTGACAGTGAAATTTCGCCAGGGCTTTGACAGGGAGCATCTCAATGCAGTGGAACTGGCGCATATTGCAGAGGAATCCGGTGCAGCGGCTGTGGCTGTCCACGGACGTACCAGAGAGCAGATGTATGCAGGAGAAGCGGATTGGGATTGTATTGCCCGGGTGAAGGAAGCGGTACACATTCCCGTCATTGGAAACGGTGATATTACGACCCCTCTCCGGGCAAAAGAAATGCTGGAGCAGACGGGCTGCGACGGTGTGATGATAGGGCGGGCAAGCCGGGGAAATCCCTGGATTTTCCGGGAAACGGTTCATTTCCTGGAGACAGGAGTGCTGCTTCCACCTCCCACCAAAGAGGAGATGCGGGAGACGATTCTGCGTCATGCTGCGCTTATGACAGAATGGAAGGGAGAGTATCTGGCTGTACGGGAGATGCGCAAGCATGTATCATGGTACACTGCAGGTGTCCCCAATTCTGCAAGACTCCGGGGGAAAATTAATAATATGGAGTCCATGGAAGAATTAAAGGAAAGCGTGGAAGCGATTTTTGCATCATAAAGACAGGAAGGACATATCCTCTATATTAGATACCACTGTGGTAAACGATATGGAGGATTTTTTTATGTCCCGGATTTTGTCCTGCTACCGCTTGAAAAAACCAGTGGAAACCGGGGAAGAAGACAGAAGGAAAGAAACTTGGAGAGAACTTTTAAAAAGCCTGTGGAAGGCAAGAGGCAGGAAAACGGCTGCACTGCCGGTACAGATCAGGCAGCAACAGGAAGACCAGCTTCTTTTTCTAGGAATTCCGGAGGAATGGATCGAAAGGAAACAGGGGCTCTTTCAAATACTCAGGGCAGCAGTGGAGGAGACGGGCTGTGACTGGTTTTACTTAGAACCCGCCCTGCAGAAAAAACTGTGTATGGAGCAGGAAGGACAATGGTTCTTTGAGGACTATGGAGTTTTAGGCGGCTTAAAGGATCTAACCGAATATCGCACGGATTTTTTCCTTACCAAATGTCGAAAAGGAAGACAGAGGATCGTTGTTTATCTGAAGCCGGAAAAGCTGAAGGATTGCCGGACGCTATTTCTACAGCTGGCAGAACAACGCAATGAAATGACGGTGCTTTTTACCGGAGAAAAAAACAGGGAAATCTTCACAGAGCAGTTGGAAGAATTCGAGGAGGATCTGGAATATGAGTATGGTCTGATTCCACGAACGGATTTGTCGATGCAACGTTTTCTGGAACTGGAAAGACAACGGCAGGAAGATTTATGGGTATGTGACTTTACAGAAGAGAGTAAGCTTCTCGTGGGACTTCTGGATGGAAGAATACGAAGCAGAGTGTGTTATCTGGATGGGATGCCTACTCCGGAAAAAGAAAAGTATGGGGCAAAGCGGGCCAAAGCTCCTTTTGTTTACCAAAGCATGGCGGAAATTTGGCGATTTCGCCCTCTGGATGGGGCGCAGGTCATTGACACACTAAATAAAAATAGTTATAATACCATAGTTAAATGGGAAAAGTATCGTAGAATACTTGATAGGAAGGGAATGCGTCATGGAAGAAAAGAAAAACATATTGACCTATGAAGGACTGCGTAAATACGAGGACGAGCTTCACGATTTAAAGGTAGTGAAACGTCAGGAAGTAGCGCAGAAGATCAAAGAGGCCCGCGAACAAGGCGATTTGTCCGAGAATGCGGAGTACGATGCAGCAAAGGACGAGCAGCGTGATATTGAGGCTCGTATCGAGGAACTGGAGAAAATCTTAAAGAACGCAGAAGTCGTTGTTGAGGATGAGGTGGATGTTGACAAAATCAACATCGGCTGTAAAGTTATCATTATGGATATGGAATTTAACGAGGAGCTTGAGTATAAGATCGTAGGTTCCACTGAGGCGAACAGCCTGAAGGGTAAGATCTCCAATGAATCTCCGGTCGGTAAGGCTTTAATCGGAGCAAAAATCGGTGATGTGGTTACCGTGGAGACACAGGCAGGCGAAATCCAGTACAAAGTATTGGGCATTGATCGTTCCAACTAGCAAGTAGAAGAATATAGGAGTGAGTGAGACGTGGGAGAAGCACAGAATCAGAACCAGAATAAACAGACACAGGATCTGAACCAGCTGTTAAAAGTACGCCGTGAGAAGCTGGCAGCCTTGCAGGAGAACGGAAAGGATCCGTTCCAGCTTACCAAATATGATGTGACCCATCATAGCAAGGAAATCAAAGATCATTTTGAGGAGTTGAATGGAACAGAGGTATCCATCGCGGGACGCATGATGTTTAAACGTGTTATGGGTAAAGCATCCTTCTGCAACATTCAGGATCTGCAGGGAAGCATCCAGGTTTATGTGGCAAGAGACAGCATCGGTGAGGAGCCTTATGCAGATTTCAAGAAATACGATGTGGGAGATATCCTTGGCATCACCGGTAAGGTTTTTGAAACCAAGACCGGCGAGAAATCCGTTCATGCAGAGACTGTGACCCTGCTTTCCAAGAGTTTACAGATTCTGCCCGAGAAATACCACGGACTCACTGACACCGATACCCGTTACCGTCAGAGATATGTAGACCTGATCATGAATCCGGAAGTAAAGGAAACCTTTATCAAGCGTTCCCAGATCATAAAGGAGATCCGTAATTTCCTTGCCGGACGTGATTTCATGGAAGTGGAAACTCCCATGCTTGTAAGTAATGCCGGTGGTGCTGCTGCAAGACCCTTTGAGACTCACTACAATGCGCTGGATGAAGATGTAAAACTGCGTATTTCTCTGGAACTGTACCTAAAGAGACTGATCGTAGGCGGCTTAGAGCGTGTTTATGAGATCGGTCGTGTGTTCCGTAACGAGGGTGTTGATACCAGACACAATCCGGAATTTACCCTGATGGAGTTATATCAGGCATATACCGATTATGAAGGAATGATGGAGCTGACCGAGAGCATGTTCCGCTACCTGGCAGAAAAGGTATGCGGCACCACCACCATTTCTTATAATGGAATTGAAATTGATTTAGGCAAGCCTTTTGAACGCACCACCATGACAGACTGCATCAAGAAGTATGCAGGCATTGATTTCGATGAGGTGAAGGGCGACGAGGAAGCAAAAGAACTGGCCAAAGAGCATCACATTGAGTACGAGGAGCGCCACACCAAGGGCGATATCGTGAACCTGTTCTTCGAGGAGTACTGTGAGAAGAATCTGATTCAGCCTACCTTTGTTATGGATCATCCTATCGCAATCTCTCCGTTGACCAAGAAGAAACCCAGTGATCCGGAGAAGGTAGAACGTTTTGAATTGTTTATCAATACCTGGGAGATGTGTAATGCATATTCCGAATTAAATGATCCCATCGACCAGAGAGAACGTTTCGCTGCACAGGATGCCGCTTTCGAGGCTGGCGATGAGGAAGCAAACCATACCGATGAGGATTTCCTGAACGCACTGGAAATCGGTATGCCTCCCACAGGCGGAATCGGTTACGGCATCGACCGTCTGGTTATGTTACTGACAGACAGCCCGGCAATTAGGGATGTGCTGCTGTTCCCGACAATGAAGTCATTAGACGCTGACAAGAAGGCTTCTAAGACTTCCGAAGCAGCTCCTGCAGCAAGTGTGCAGACAGCAAGTGTGTCCGCAGAGAGCGTACAGCTTGATTTTTCAAAAGTAAAGATTGAGCCACTTTTTGAGGAGTATGTAGATTTTGACACATTTGCAAAATCTGATTTCAGAGTCGTAAAGATTGAAGCCTGCGAAGCAGTGCCAAAGTCAAAGAAGCTTCTCACGTTCACATTAAATGATGGAACTGACAAGAAACGCACAATTTTAAGTGGTATTCATGAGTACTATGAGCCGGAGCAGCTTGTTGGAAAGACATGCGTAGCAATCACAAACCTTCCTACAAGAATGATGATGGGAATCCCATCAGAAGGAATGCTGATTTCGGCAGTGTACGAGTATGACGGACACGAAGGACTGAATCTGCTTATGTTAGATGACGCAATTCCTGCTGGAGCTAAGCTGTATTAAGAGAGTAAATGTATGCATTTTACGACAGAGTTACGACAAATGGGGAGCCATGATATAGTAAAAAATAGTCAAAAATATTTATAACCTTAAAAAAGCAGGTTGATTATTTTAAAGATACTGTATATACTAAAGATAGAAGTAAATGTTTGCCGCTTGCTGATGGTGCGGGGTATAAATAATTCAGTTCGTAAATGAAGCCACTTGCTATACAGGTGGGATAAAAATAGTATAGTTTGTAAATGTTCCCCATCAGTAGTGAATGCTGATGGGGAATTTTATCACATAGGAAAGGTTGTTTATGGAGATACGGCAGGGATATTCTTATCATATCAAGGACGAATTTTTTGATTTGGTTCAGGATAAATATTTGATGAGTAATAAGGAACGGGGAAACTATCGCCCTCATTATTATGCGATTCAGGATAGAAAGAATCCTAAATTGTATTGGATGATACCAGTAAGTTCACAAGCCGAGAAGTATAAAGGTATTATTGAAAAGAAAAAGAAGAGATATGGTAAATGCAATACGATTGTGATTGGTTTATTTGCAGGAAAAGAAAATGCTTTTTTAATACAAAATACATTTCCTGTTATTGAAAAATATTTTGACCATATTCATACGATTCAGGAACAGCCTGTAACAATACATAAAAAGCTGGATAAGGTACTTGTGGAAAATCTGAATGAAGTATTGGCTATGTATAATCGGGGAATAAAATTGACTTTTACAGATATAAAAGCGATTAGAAATATTATGGAAGAAGAACTTGAAAAATAAAGAGGACATCATTGCTTAGCTGGGTAGTGGTGTCCTTTTTGTTAGTAAAAAATTCACATATCAAGAAAGCTATGTTAAAATATAACTATGAGAAAATGGAGGTATAAGAAGTGATAGTTTACAGCAAGTTGGATGATTATTTAGTAGCAAAGGGAATGAAGTATATTGACTTGCAAAGGGCGCTAAATTTGAGTCCGTCTATGACGGCTAAATTTACAAAAAACAGAACAATGTCAACGGACACGTTAAACAAAGTCTGCGAATATCTGCAAGTCCAACCATCTGAAATCATGGAATGGATACCTGATGCAGAATATGAGAAAACAAATGCAGAAAAATTGGCAATAGAGGCTCAAATTGCTGAATTGCAAGCAAAACTGAAGCAAATGCAGTAATATATAAGAGGAGGCTGAATCTGATGATTATTTATGATAAACTTGCATGTATTCTAACTTCGATTTTGGCAGGATATAGAGGTAAAGGTGTCGCTTATAAAAAATGAGATTAGCAGATTGGATGATGAAATCAACTCTGTTCTGAATTACATAGAGGAGACCAGCTATAATGCTGCTCAAGGTTATAAGGTGTATAAGGTATTGCGTGATAAACAGGTTGAGAGAAAGGCATTAGTGAAAGAAGTGGCATGTCTGGAATCTCTCATTGCTCATGTGAATACAGAGCAAATAGTGAAAGCATTCCAGGAAAGCATAAGGATGTCTGACGAAAAAATAAGAGAAGCGAATAAGATTACTTTTGTGAAGGAATTGATGGAAGGGCAATATAAGTCATATCTCTTTTAAGAACTTGATACAAAAACATAATACTTTTTGTACCAAGTTGATATTTTCTGGAATCGTGATCATAATATAAGTACCAAGAGAGAAAACTCTTCCTGACAACAGGACACGAAGTATAAGGTGTTTGCTTCCGTTGTACTGGCAACGTTAAAACTTTGCAATTACTCTTTAGCATAGAGGATAATCAAGCCGAGCAGGTGAGAGGCCTGTGATTGGGTGGCAAAGCACCATAACGAAACCAGTTTTCTGACATTATGGAGAAATCTTTGAAGCAAAGGTTTCTCTTTTTCGTTAAAGAAAATAATTTAGGATGTATTTACTTTCGTGCTAATATGCAATACAATATTAGTGCGAAAGGAAGTGATATGATGGGACAATTTGAACAGCTGGATCAGATGCTAACAGAACAAGAAGGAATGCTGCGAACATCACAGGTCGTATCCTCTGGAATTTCAAAGCCGGTATTTTATGATTATGTGCGTTCACGAGATTTGGATAGAGTTGCACATGGGATTTATCTGTCCAAAGATTCCTGGGTGGATGCCATGTATCTGCTTCATTTGCGATTTGAACAAGCAGTATTTTCACATGAAACAGCTTTATTTTTTCACGATCTGACAGACCGTGAACCAATAGAATATACAGTTACGGTCAAAACTGGATGCAATCCAAGCAAAATGAAAGCAGAAGGCATTCAAGTTTTTACGATTAAAGCAGACTTACATGATGTAGGACTTACAACAGCGAAAACTCCGTTCGGGCATACTGTGCCGGTTTATGATATGGAGCGAACGATCTGTGATTTGCTCAGAAGCCGTAGCAGAATTGAAATTCAGACCTTTCAGGGAGCACTGAAAGCGTATGCCCGTAGAAAAGATAAGAACCTGCGAGCTTTAATGCAATATGCTGGGATGTTCAAGGTGGAAAAAATTTTACGACAGTATTTGGAGGTACTTTTATGATAAAAACAGCAAGGCAGCTTAAAGATTTAATACGAAACCTTTCCAGAGAAAAATCCGCAGATGCTCAGATTTTAATGAGGAACTACATGATGGAGCGTTTTTTGGAGCGTATTTCTCTTTCTGAGTATCGTGATAAGTTTATCTTAAAGGGTGGTATGTTGGTAGCGGCTATGGTTGGATTGGATGCCCGCTCTACGATGGATTTGGATGCAACCATAAAAGGAGCTAATGTTAATGTGGAGGATATTGAGAATCTAATTTCATCAATCGTAACTGTTCCGATTGATGATGGTGTTAAATTTCAGCTGAAAAGTATTTCGGAGATTATGGATGAAGCAGAGTATCCGGGGATTCGTGTCAGCATGAGTACAACATTCGATGGTGTAGTGACCCCTTTGAAAATTGATATTTCTACGGGAGATGCAATCACTCCAAGAGAGGTTCGGTATTCATTCAAACTTATGCTGGAAGATCGCTCCATTGATATTTGGGCTTATAATTTAGAAACTGTGCTGGCAGAAAAACTGGAAACCATTATTACCAGAACCACAACCAATACCCGCATGAGAGATTTCTACGATATTTACATTTTAGAACAGCTGCATGGAACCACGCTGAACCCGAAAATTTTACATGATGCGCTTCTGGCAACTGCTCATAAACGGGGATCGGAGAAGTATCTTAACCAGGCTGAAGAAGTTTTTGACGAAGTGGAAAATGATTCGGTTATGCAAAAACTTTGGGAGGCATACCGTAAAAAGTTTTCTTATGCTTCTGATTTGGAATGGGATGTGATTATGAAAGCAATTCGCAGGTTATATGTTCTTTGCGAGAAGGGCATCAGCTTATGAAAAAGCATGGACACTATTGTAAAGTTTGTGGTGAATACAAAGCCAACGAAAAATTTTCAGGCAAAGGTCATGCATCCCACATTTGTAAATCCTGTGCTTCGCTACCAGCAGAAACGCAGGCTGAACTGATGACACTGAATCGTCTTTTGAATCTTCCATGGAGGCTATCGAAAGAGCAGTTGTCCTGGCTGAAAAATCGACTAAAGGATAGGCGGCCTGATGTCCGTGCATTGGCGCAAGAGCAATATGAAATGAGATTTCCACCAAGACACTTAGAAGATGATGAGTTCAATTTTTTCGATGAAGAAAGTTTTATAGAATAGTGAAAGCGGTCTGCTATGGCAGGCCGTTTTCTTTTCGGGAAGGAGGTCTGACCTATGGCAACCACGAGAATCATGCCGCTTCATGTCGGCAAGGGCCGCACAGAAAGTCGGGCGATCAGTGACATCATCGACTATGTGGCCAACCCAAAGAAAACAGATGACGGCAGACTCATTACCGGCTATGCGTGTGACAGCCGGACTGTG
>USSP01000031.1 GCA_900557385.1 uncultured Lachnospiraceae bacterium | reverse complement strand
TAATTGATGAAGTGGCGGGGGCTACTGCCAGACGCCATTGCGGACACAACGCCACCACTGCAGCCATTGATAACTTACAATTTAAGGCAGGAGCCTTTATTAACGATGTGTTGGTACTCACCGGGCGGGTAACCTATGTGGGGAAAACCTCCATGGAAGTCCGCGTGGACACTTACAAGGAAAATCCCGACGGCACCCGCCATCCCATCAACCGTGCCTACTTTGTCATGGTCAACATGGGAGAGGACGGCAAGCCCACGGAAGTGCCGCCTCTCCTGCTAAACCCCGATGACCCGGCAGAGCAGATGGAATGGGACAATGCCATCAAGCGCAGAGAACTGCGTTTACTGAGACGACAGGAAGGGTTTTAACAAACAAAGAGTCGGCAAGCGACTCTTTGTTTTTATCCCTAAAGTATCTCTTTAATCACGTTTGTCAACTCATCAGCCAGAAGCTTGTGACTTTCCAGGCTTAAATGCATCCAGTCGTAAGGATACATTTCAATCCCGGGAATGGAGCCTGCATCCAGGAAATGACAATGCAGACGGTCAGCCACATCCTTAAACTCCTTCGCCAGACCACGGGAACGCTCTACGCATTTGTCGCCCATCTCGCCGGCAACCGCGGTCTTGGCATAGTCAGGATGGATAGGAGGCGGAGCAACTAACAGTACATTAGGTGCGCCTCTCCAGGCTGCGTGGGTGTCGATGGCTTTCTGTGCCAGACGTTCCAGTCCCTTTCCGATGATAAAGGAATTGGCATTGAAACGATCCTTGGTGTCGTTGGTACCCAGCATGATAATGACCAGATCCAGAGGCTCATGGGTCATCATGCAGGGATAAATGGCATGCAAGCCACACAGTCCCTCGAAAACCGGGTCCTCAAAAGAAGTGGTTCTTCCACTGAGACCTTCCTCAATGACATAGTAATCATCACCGAGATTTTTCTGCAAAAGTTTGGGCCAACGCTCATTCACATCGAAACGTCCATTGGTTTTGGAATTATATCCATGGGTATTGGAATCTCCGAAACATAAAATATTTTTCTGCATATTACTCAGTCCTTTTTCTCTAATAATTTCTCAGCCAGACTGACGGCACCCATCAGACCAGCGGTGTTACCTAACTTTGCGGGAACAATTTCCACATGGGAAAGTCCTGGAGAAAGCTGCGCCTTGACCTGTTTCTTTACCTGGGATAGTACATAATCCTGCGCCATGACGCCACCGCCCAGAATGATGCGGGAGGGGTTAAAGACACAGGTTAAAGTCACCAGTCCGGTGCATATATCACCAATCCAGGCATCGATGACAGCCTTGATTTCAGGACGCTCCATAGCAGCGAAAATTTTTCTTCCATTATCCAGTGTCTCGTCAACAGCCAGCGCCCGTTTTACCAGTGCGGTGGTGGAGGCGCAGCGTTCGTAACAACCCTCCAGGGTATCAGTTCCATCCTTGACTTCTGGGTGAATCACAATCCCACCGAAGCTTCCGGCAGAATAGGAGGCACCGGGATAAACCTGTCCGTTCAGGATGATGCAGCCGCCTACACCGGTTCCGTAGGTGAGGCAGAGAAAATCCGAGCAGCCTACGCCGGCTCCGGCGCGAAGTTCGCCCAGACCGGCGGAGTTTACATCATTCTCCACTGTCACGGGAACATGGAATTCATTTTCCATAATGCCTCGTACCGGCATGCCGGTATAGCCGGGAATATTGCTGTTGGCGTAAAAAATGGTGCCATTTGTAGTATTGACTTCTCCGGCGGTGCTGATACCGATGGCGTCAAAACCGGAATAAGTGTGGAGGAGCTGTTTTACCCGCTCCATCAGATGGGCACCGCCCTGGGATGCCTGGGTGTCCCATTCTTTCATGTCTGTCAGTTCTGTTCCGTCCCAAAGTCCTGCTTTGATGGCAGTACCGCCAATATCCACTGCGACAATTTTCATAAGAAGTTACTCCCTTATTTCTGGATTGCGGAGACAAATCTTGCGGTAATCTCAGCGGGTCTGGTGATAGCGCCGCCTACAACCAGTGCAAAAGCACCAGCCTCTAAAGCCTTCTTTGCCTGTTCCGGGTAGTGGATGTGTCCTTCCGCGATAATTTTTGCAGGACATTTCTCAGAAAGCTCATGGATGAAATCGAAATCAATATCATCGATGCCCTTAGTTTCCGGGGTGTAGCCGCGCATGGTAGTTCCTATGAAATCCGCTCCGGCCTCTGCACAGGCGATACCTTCCTCCAGAGTAGCACAGTCTGCCATTACAAGCTGGTCAGGGTATTTTTCTTTGATTGCAGCGATAAACTGGGGAGCAGTGCTTCCGTCAGGACGCAGTGCACTGGTTCCCTGAACAGCCAGAATATCTACGCCACATGCCACCAGCTCGTCTACCTCTTTCATGGTAACGGTGATGTACATGGGAGTTCCCTCGTAGTCTTTTTTGATGATGCCGATAACGGGGAGGTCAACCACTTCTTTAATCTGGGTGATGTCACGGACGGTGTTGGCACGGATGCCCACTGCGCCGGACTGTGCAGCAGCTTTTGCCATCAAAGGCATAACGCCGCCTTCTTTTGTATACAAGGGCTCATGCTCCAGCGCCTGACAGGAGACGATGAGTCCTCCTTTAATCTGCTTACATACTTCTTCTTTGTTCATGATAAAATCTTGCCTTTCCTTTCGGTAATTAGAATCGGAGAAATCCCAAGGCAGAAAAACCTTGGGACTCTCCATATTTATGAGGGGTAGTTAGGAAATCGCTATTTTAATGACCGCTTTCCGCACATGGGTGCAACTCCGGTTGATACAGCTGGGCTTGTGATATTCCATAGGGAAAAAGATGGCAAACCGTCCATCTCCCAGAGTTCCTGTACAGGTGGGAGTTCCAGTTACCAGACCACAATCCCTTTCTTCACTGTATTCCTCTGCAGTTTCGCCGGAAAGGGCACATTCCCAATACTCACCACCGGTGATGTTAATTTGTAAGTCGGCATATTTTTTGTGATACTCAAAGGTGGCACCTTCTGCCTCACGCAAATCTGCCTCCATGACATTGACGAAAACATGGTCACCGTCAATCACGGTTTTTCCGTCGGGGAGTTTGCTTAAATCCGTCTTTAACAAAAAATCAATCGCGGTGTCCAGATTGGGCTGCATCCCACGATAGAGGGTTATATTTTTGATAGAATCTGCAATCATAGTGTGTCCTCGGATTAAAGTTCCGCAATCGCTGCTTCAATCATCTTCTGTGCTTCAACGACAACCGCTTCATCCTCCGGTGCCAGGGGAGCGAGAGGAAGTCTTACACTGCCAAGCTCCAGACCGTACATTCTGTGAAGAATTTCTTTCATTACGGCATACAGATTGCCTTTTGCTTCACACATCTTATAGATAATAGCATCAGCTTTGTACTGGATTTTCATGGCGTCAGCGAAATTGTTCTCGCGAATCAGCTCATCCATTTTTACGAACAGTTCCGGCATAACCGCGTAGGTTCCACCGATTCCACCATCAGCGCCGATAGCACGTCCGGAGACAAACTGCTCATCGGGACCGTTGAACACAACGAAACCGTTCTCACCACGCTGGCGGACACCTTCTGCCTTGAACAGCTGGATGTCCTGGGTAGGCATAGAAGAGTTCTTTACAGCGATAACATTGGGATTTTTCAACATTTCCTTTAACAGGTTCATGGATAAAGCAGTTCCGGCAAGCTGGGGGATATTGTAGATGACAAAATCCAGTTCCGGGGCAACAGCGCTCATTGCGTTCCAGTACTCTGCAATGGCATATTCTGGTAAGTGGAAGTAAATGGGAGGAATGGATGCAATAGCATCTGCGCCTACACTCTGGGCATGAGCAGCCAGTTCTACACTGTCTGCTGTATTGTTACAGCCTACATGGGCGATAACGGTGAGTTTGCCCTTTGCCTCTTCCATAACGGCTTCCAGCACTTTTTTACGCTCATCTACATGCTGGTAGATACACTCGCCGGAAGAACCGCCTACATACACACCCTTTACACCTTTGGAAATCAGATGACGGGTTAAAGCCTTTACACTTTCTACGGAAATATTTCCATCCTGGTCATAGCAGGCATAAAATGCCGGAATGACGCCTTGATACTTTGTAATATCTTTCATTTCTATATGCTCCTACATTTAAATTTTTAGCCTTTTACGGCACCCATTGCAATACCCTTTGTAAAGTATTTCTGGAAAATCAGGAATACGATGATAATAGGTACGGCAGCCAATGCAGCACCTGCCATAATCAGACCGAAGTCGGTGGCATTTTCTGCCTGCAGCTTTGCGATACCAAGGGAGATTGTCAGATTGCTGGTGCTGGATAACATAATCAACTGCATGAAGTAATCGTTCCAGCTATTGATAAAGGTAAAGATAGCCAGTGCACCGATACCGGGTTTGATCATAGGCACGATGACGCGGACAAAGGTTTTTGCTTCGCTGGCACCATCAATCTGTGCCGCCTCAATCATTTCGGTAGGAACACCTTCGGAGAACTGTTTCATCAGGAATACACCGAAAGGCCAGCCGACGATGGGGAATACAACAGCCCAGATGGTATTGTACAGATGTAAATTGGACATTTCACGAAGCAGAGGGATTAAGATAACCTGCTTCGGTAAAGCCATTGCACATACAATCATGGTGAACAGGAACTGGCGTCCTACGAATCTCTTTTTTGCCAGGGCATATCCAGCCATGGAAGCGGTAATACAGGTAAGAATCATGGACAGTACAGCCATGGCTACGGTATTGATTAACCAACGGATGGCAGCGGGTACGGAAGGACCGGAGACAACCAGCTTCAAGTCACCGCTTCCGGTAAACAGGCTGCTGAAAGGAATGGTAAACTGAAACAGCGGTGCAGTCTGACGGCTGAACAGCTTCTGATAGTTTGCCAGGGTCCACTCCTCAGGCCACCAGATGGGGGTAGTGGAGTTGATGGCTGCACCGGTTTTAAAAGAACCTGTGATAATCCAATACAACGGGAAAGTAAATAAAACTGCTAAAATTGCAATAATGATAATGCTGAAAATTTTATATGCAGAAGGATGATTTGCTTTTTTTTCTTTTTTCATTTTTTCTCCTCCTTCTAATCATTCTTATTTCCCAGTTTAAACTGGATAGCGGAAAGGATAGCAATCATAATGGCAAGAACAACGCCCATTGCATCACCATAACCGTAGCGATACAGTTTAAATGCAGAGTAGTAAATGTAGTACATGATCGTGTCTGTGCTGTGGTTCGGTCCGCCGGATGTCAGCAGCTGAATCAAAGCGAAACACTGGAAACTGTTAATTGTGGTAATAACGAGAATATATAAAGTGGTCGGCATAATCTGCGGCCATTTAATTTTCCAGAAAGCCTGAAGCCTGGTGGCACCGTCTACGTTGGCAGCCTCTACCAGAGATGCATCCACGTTGCCGAGCGCTGATACATATAAGACAATTGGCTGACCTACGGAAGTTGTAAGCAGAATGATAATGATGCAGGCAAGAGCATAACGCTCATCACCAAGCCAGTTAATGTTCTTGTCGATAAGACCGGTTGTGGTTCCTATATAGTTGAAAATTCCATAGTAATTGTTAAACATCCATTTCCAAACAACGGTAACCGCTACGGAACCGGTTACAACAGGAAGATAAAAGATAATGCGGAATAAAGAAGTTGCCCATCCTTTTAGATCTACAATAACAGAGGAGACCCAAAGAGAAAAAGCACAGGTAATCGGAACAGAAACAATTACAATAATGAAGGTATTTTTCAATGCGCCGAGGAAAATCTTATCCTGGAATAACTCTTTATAGTTGGCTAATCCTACAAATACATCTTTGGCGTTCATGGTGGAGTCAAAGAAGCTGGTCCACACGCACAAAACGATGGGATAGATAACGAATCCCAGGAAGAAGATTAAACTGGGAAGCAGAAACAGATATGCGGCAGTCGTTTCTTTGCGCACTAACACACGACTGCGTTTTGATGGTTTCACTGCTGATTTCACGGAAAACACCATCCTTTCAGTTACTTTTTGATGAAAAAGCCCTCCTCCGGAAGTCCTGAGAGGAGGGCTCTTAGTTTCTTTATGGATTAAATTTATAAAAACTTATTGAGCTGCTGCTGCGTTTGCAGTAGAAACGAACTCACCCACTGCGGTCTGAACATCTGCGCCGCTGCCAACCTGCTGGAGCATATTCCACCAAGCGGTACGAGCCTCGGTCCAGCCGGGAGTTACCTGATAGTAGTCACCAAGGTAAGGCATCAGTTTGCTGTACTCCTGCATGGTAGGAACATCGTTGTAAAGACCGGTTAAATCTGCGCCTTCAACCGTGTCACGTACAGGGAAGTAGGTGGAGGACAGAACTGCATCAGCGGTTCCCTCTGCACTGTCAGCCATGTATTTGATGAACAGCTTGGAAGCTTCGATTCTGTCAGCATCGCCGTTGTCGAATACACCAAAGCCCCAGATACCACCACAGAGCTGTGTGTCATCAGCTTTCTCAGAAGGGAAAGCCATGAATACGATTTCGTCGCCATTGTTGGTCAGACCAGCATCATTGTTATCGGAGTTTAACTGCTGTGCAATGTTCCAGCAGAAAGCTACATTTAAAACGCCCTGACGGAACAGGTTGATTTCATCGCCACCAGCGATAGATGCATCGAAGTTAATTCCGTCGGTATCAACCAGTGCCTGGATTGCTTTTACGTTCTCAGCGGAGTCAGCAGTGTATGTGGTGTGTAAATCATCGGTAAAGGTACCACCATACAGGTTGTTAATCAGAGCTCTTGTACCCTGGTCACCACCCTGACCACTACAGTAAACAGCACCTACGGTAGAACCGGTATAAGCGTAAACTGCATCGATTGCATTAAAGAAATCTTCGGTTGTCCATGTATGGGAATCTTCATCTACATACTGCATTGCGTCAGCTGCTTCAAATACAGTTTTGTTGATTGCCATACAGTGAGCTGTCATACACAGAGGATACTCATAAACAGCACCGTCTTTTGTCATGCAGGCAGATAATACAGAACCGTAAATCTCTGACTGGTCTGTGTCATCCAGAATATCGGATAAGTCAACCATCAATCCTTTAGCACCCCAGTTAGCAACCAGACGCTCAGGTCCTTCCATTACCAGGTCAGGAGCCTGTCCACCTTCGATAGCGGTGTTTACCTGATCATCACCATTGGTGTAGTCCAGATACTCAACGGCTACGTTGATGTTGGGATAAACTTTGTTGAAGCTGGAAATTAAGGAATCAACAGTTGCGGAATCGCCCCACTTACCAATGGGATAAGTCCATAAGGTGATGTTTGCAGCCAGGTCGGTGTTGGTTTCCGCAGAAGCTACCTCAGTTTCTGCTGCTGCACTCTCGGTCTCAGCGGGAGCTGCGCTCTCTTCCGTTTGGGTGGAGGTGGAACTCTGTCCGCTTCCGGTAGTTTCTACAGTAGTACCACAGCCAGCCAGTAAGGTTGCGGTCATTGCGCTTGCAAGTAAAGTCGCGATTACTTTCTTTTTCATATTCTCTCTCCTTTTCTCTTAGATATTTGTTAGAGTGATTTCATTTTAGAAAATATTTTTCATTTTGTCTATGTGACTATTAGACATACTTCGATGAGAGAATTTGTACATGTTGGACAAATGTATAGTTCAAAAACGTTTCTATAACAGCAAGTAGCTGAAAAATAAAAATATATTTTGCAAAATTATGCGATTTTGTGGATTATCTTGGTATGAAAAATATTTTCATAATGGAAGTTATGCTTGCAAACACTATCATTTTGATTTATGCTTTCTTTATATTGAGGTTTTTCCAAAAATATGTAACAATTTTGAGTAGCTACTAATATATAGAGAGGGTATTTCAACGATAGGGTGTTTGACATGAGCAACAAAAATTTCTGGGATCTGTTGGCAGAGAAACAGGACTCTCTGACCAAATCCGGCACGATTATTGCCGATTATCTCTCAAAACATGCTGAGGAGGCACAGTTTCTTTCCATATCATCTCTGGCAAAAGAGTGTAATATGGCAGAGGCTACCATTTATCGTTTCTGTAAGCAGTTGGGGTTTGAAGGCTACAATGAAATGAAAATTGCACTGGCACAGGCGAATGTAGTACCGGTTCCGTTTTCTTCCTATTCTTTAGACTCGGTGATTAATACATCTTCCTTGTGTGATAACGTATATGCTTCTTTTATTGCTGCAATCAACAGCACCATTAGTGTGTTGGATTCCAATGCTATTGATGAGGCAGTAGTTTTGTTACAGCGGGCGACTTCCGTATATTGCCTGGGGCAGGGAGGAAGCATGGTGCTTGCCAATGATATATGGATTCGGTTTGCTACCATTTCCAATAAATTCCGAAATTGCGGGGACAGTCATACCCAATTAATCGCAGCCAGTCTGATGGGTGCAGGAGATGTGATTTTATTTGTATCCTATTCCGGTGCCACCCATGATATGATGGATACTTTGACGGTGGCGAAAAAGGCAGGGGCAAAGGTTATTCTTATCACCCATTATCCGGATGCTCCCGGAACCGCACTTGCCGATGTGGTGTTGGTGTGCGGAGCGATGGAGACACCGCTGGATTGCGGAAGCATTCCGGTAAAGGTGGCAGCACTTTTCGTGGCAGAAGTTCTTGTAATGCGTTATTCACTGGACAACCGTGAACTTACTAAAATTGCAAGAGATAAGACGAGCGTTGCCATGGCGATAAAACTTATGTAATTCCTTATGCCATTTCCAAGACGATAACCTCACAGCTGTTTAGTGTGAGCTGATTATCTTTTATAGAAGAAACTTTTGACAAGTCCCCGGTTTTATTGGACAGAAGAACCTGTCCAGCCGGGGATTCCAACGTTACTACCGTTGCTTCTTCGCCGAAGTTGGCAGCAACCAGAATCTTTTTCCCATCCAGAACACGATAAAATGCCAGAATGGAATCGGTATCTTCATACACAGGCACAAATTTCCCATAAGTAAAAATTTCACGGTAAGCAGGGAATTTCCGTAAGGCAACCAGTTTCCTATAGTAGTGGAGAACGGAATTCTCGTCTTTTTCTTCATCTGCCACATTAATGGTGGTGTAATTGGGGTTGACCTTTAACCAGGGAGTTCCGGTGGTAAATCCGGCATTGACATCACTGCTCCATTGCACCGGAGTACGAGCATTGTCCCGGCTCATCTTCTCACAGACTGCCAAAGCTTCTTCATCGCAAAGACCGGCTTCTTTTGCCAGATGATACTGGTCGATGGTATTGATATCGTTGTAGTCATCAATGCTGTCGAAAGAGACATTCTGCATACCGATTTCCTGTCCCTGGTAAATAAAGGGGATTCCCCGGAGTAACAGGTTTACTGTACCCAGCATTTTTGCTCCTGCAGCATTTTGGGCGTAATCTGGAAGAAAACGGGACACGCCTCGCGGCTCGTCGTGATTTTCAATGATAATTGCCTCGAAACCAATGTTCTGTACCTCAAGCTGGGAATCAAAAACAGCTTTTCGATAGCGGGCGAAGGTAATGGGAGCAGCATCATACCAGCCATGGGCACCATTGCTTAACATATGGGCACTGAAGTCAAACATGGTGGAAAAATGTCCGTTTTCTCCGATGAATCGTGCCAGCTCACCCTCATGGATGTCAAATACTTCACCTACTGTGAATGCGTCATATTTCTCAAAGGTGTTATGCTTCAAATCCTCTAAAAGTTCGTTGACACCGTCAACACTTTCAATCATGTGCCAGATACCTGCAAGACCGTCTGCACCATCCGGCTCGTAGCTGGGAAAGTTCAAATCCTTCTTAATATTGATAATGGCATCAATACGGAAACCGGCCAGTCCTTTGTCTAACCACCAGTTAATCATTTCATAGAGCTTGTTCCGAAGAACAGGATTTTCCCAGTTTAAATCCGGCTGCTCTTTGGCAAAGAGGTGGAGATAGTACCAGTCAGTGCCCTCCACAGGCTCCCAACTGTTGCCTCCGAAGTAAGAACGATAATTGCTGGGAGGATTGCCATCTTTTCCCTTGCGGAAATAGAAGTAGTCCCCATATTCTCCTGTGGGGTCTTTCAATGCCCTCTGGAACCACTCATGTTGATCAGAGCAGTGGTTGATGACCAAATCCATGATGAGGTACATGCCTCGCTTTTTCGTCTCAGCCAGTAACTCATCAAATTCCTCCATGGTGCCGAATTCCTCAGCAATGCCATAGTAATCGGAAATGTCGTAGCCCTGGTCTACAAAGGGAGATTTATAAATCGGAGAAAGCCAGATAATATCTACGCCCAATTCCTTTAAATAGTCTAATTTGGAGATAATTCCCCGTAAATCGCCGATACCATCGCCATTGGTATCCAGAAAACTTTTCGGATAAATCTGATATGCTACTTTGTCATGCCACCACTGTTTCTGCATACTAAAGCCCTGCCTTTCTTATATAATATTTTAATTACATTATACACATAAAAGCAGGGCTTTCTAAATCTCTATTGACTTGTTTATAGCACTATTTTGACATTTCTCTATACTGTATCGGTGTCATGCCTTTTGTCCGTCTAAAACGTCTGATAAAATAACTTACATTCTCATATCCACAATTCTGAGCAATATCAATAATCTTATCATTTGTCTCCGCCAAAGCCTGTGCGGCTTTCTCAATTCTGACCTCATTGATATACTCAGTAATTGTCTTCCCTATATTCTTCTTAAAGTAACGGCAAAAATATTGAGGATTCATATTGACCAGACAAGCAAGTTCATCTAATCGCATATCCACATCATAATGCTCCATAATATACGTAATTACTTTCTTCAGATTCGCAATCTGCTGTTCATTTTCTGTCCTTAGATCCGGTTCTTTTACCAGACAATTATTTCTGTACAGATGTGCAAGTACTTCAAGCAGTATAGCCTTTACTTCCAGATAGTATGTATTTTTTTCTATTTCCTGCTGTATTGAAAAGGTATTCATTGCACGTATCTTCTCTTCCGCTCTGTCATATGCCGCTCTCAATATGGAATACGATGCATCCTGTTCCTGAATAACTGTTGGGAAACGCAGTCTTCCATCCATCAACGGACTAATCAGTTGCGCCTGGATTGCATCATAATGTTCAAAACTTAAAATATCCAGAGAAAAGACGATTGCGCTTTCCCTGCCTCCCGCAGTCAGCATAATAGAATGCAACTCCTGTGGATGAACACATAAAAGTGCCGGAGATTCTATGATATATTCCCGTGTATTTAACCATACCCGGAAAATGCCTTCTTTAAAGCATATAAACTCTATTTCTTCATGCCAGTGAGGTGTCACATGCCAGCTTTGATCTCCCTGCCACTCATATAAAGCTATCGGCCATCCAATTGTTCCATGACTCGCATTCTCTCTCAGTTCTTCTTTCATCTGCTCTTTATTTCTGTTCTTTGTTTGCTGTCGCTGGTTCAAGGAGCTCT